>JAZGAY010000240.1:0-7471 GCA_036475985.1 Candidatus Brocadiales bacterium | reverse complement strand
ATGCAGATGCATCCAACAAAAATTCCTTGGTGGCCGAACGCCCGGGCTCAATCTGGACGAACCCCTGTGCCACATCCTCTTCTCCTATCCTTGCCTTCACCAAGAAGTCTTTAACAGGAACATCCGTATAATTACTGATTGTTGCCTTAAGGAGGAGCTCCTTGTCCTTCCTTGTCCAGTCATATTCGTGCTCAAGGCCGCTAACTGCCACATTGGGCAGGGGCTTTCCCTCCGATATGTCAATAAGATGCAATCTTGCCCGACTGTCTTTCAGCCTCTTTTGCACCTCCAGTATTCCTTCGGAGGCCCAACCATTTTTTGTGAGGTCTGTAAACAGGAGTATCCGCTTAATCCGTTTTGTAGAGGCATTGAGTATGCTCAAGGCCGAGTCAAGCAATGGAGGTAAATCCGTGTTGTAATAGGACTGTGCGACACGGTCGATGGCATCGACGATATCGCTCTTGTCCGCGGTTGCTCTGGGCGGGGCCTCGGCTGCGGGGAAAATGGTTATAACACAGCCTTCATCTGCCGGCGACAGAGTGCCGACAAAATCCTTTGCCCACCCCTTAGCCCTTTCTAGCAGCGTTTTACCGGCAATAACGTACCCCATACTGTACGAGTTGTCCATTATGATTATGTTACATGACGGTGTGTCAGGGGCCAGCACGGGCCCGGCCGTAAGAACGGGTTTCGCCAGGGCCGTTGCGATGAGGGCCAGTAGCGCCACCCTGAGCAAAAGCAGAAGCAGCTGCTCAAGCTTTAATCTGGCGGCCACCTTCTTCTGTGAGCGCAGGATAAACTCAATTGCAGAAAATTTATATGTCGGGGCGCGTCTTCTTCCCATCATGTGTATGATTATGGGAAGCGTTATCCCCAACAAGCCCAGAAGGAAGATGGGGTTAATGAAGCTCATTATTACAACCTTGCAGTAACCCTTGAGCGGGACAGTTTCTGTCTCATGGACAGGTATTTAAGCAATGCACGGTCAAGCGGCGTAGATGTGTTAATAAGACAGTAGTCTATCTGGTTTTCCAGGCAGCCCTGACGGAGCGCCTCTGTAAAGCCGCTAAATTCCGACAAGTAGCTGTCTCTCATGACACGGGGCTCTGCCAGTACCTGAGTGACGTCCTCCATGGATTCAAAGAGTGTGAGTTCATCGAACGGGAAGTCCACTTCATGGCTGTCCAGTACCTGAAAGATTATCACCTCACAGTTGCGTTTCCTAATCTGTTTCAACTTCCTTAGCACGTCATTGACGTCGTCGAAAAGGTCCGAAATCAGTATAACCAGCGAGCGCCTGGACATCTTTTCGGCCAGTCTTTCCAGGACACCGGGAATGTTCGATGCGCCTTCGGCCTTCAGGCCATCCAACGCACCCAGAAGTGCCTGGAGGTGTGACGACTTGGTACGCGGCGGGACGTACTTCTTTACATCCTCACTGAAGATAAACAGCCCGGTGGCGTCCGACTGCATAAGCAGGAGATACGACAGGCATGCAGCCAGCGTTGCAGAGTACTCAAGTTTTGTCATTGCCCCGGACCCGTAGCCCATGGACCCGCTCGCGTCTAAGGCGATATAGGCCTTGAGGTTCGTCTCATCCTCGAACTGTTTCAGGTGATATTTATCCGACCTGGCCAGGACCTTCCAGTCTATGTGTTTCACCTCATCCCCGGGGGAGTACAACTTGTGCTCAAGAAACTCTATGCTTGAGCCCTTGTGGGGTTTCTTGTGTATTCCGGAGAACGTCCCCTCCACTACAGTCCTGGCCCTCAGTGTCATATTGGATATCTTACTCAGTATGGCAGGGTCGTATCTGTGAGTCGTCTCCTGCTCCTTCACTTTCATTCGCTTTCTTTCACTTCTTCAAGCAACCTCTCTACTATCTGCAACGATGTAATGCCTTCGGCCTCTGCGTGGAAGTTGGTGATTATGCGGTGCTGGAGTATGGGGTGGCACAGCGCACGGATATCTTCAGCGTTAACGGCATAACGCCCCCCTAGAATCGCCCTGGCCTTACCTCCGAGTATGAGGTTTTGCGAGGCCCGTGGGCCCGCTCCCCAGGCTACCCATTTCTTCACAAATTCTGGTGCGTTTTTCTCGGTGGGCCGTGAGCTTCTGACCAGCCTCACGGCATAAGATAGTATGTGGTCTGCCACCGGTACCCTTAGCACGAGGTCCTGCAGGGCGCAGATTTCCTTCGGGCTGAACGCCTTTTCCAGTTTAGGCTTGTAGGAAGAGGTTGTGTTCCTGACTATGTCCATCTCCTCATGCTCTTTCGGATAGTCTATGTTTATTTGGAACATGAAGCGGTCAAGCTGGGCCTCCGGCAGCGGATAGGTACCTTCCTGCTCTATGGGGTTTTGGGTGGCAAATACCAGGAAAGGCAGGTCCAAAGGGTAGGTGTGCCCGCTTGCGGTGACCTTGTACTCTTGCATCGATTGTAGAAGAGCGGCCTGGGTCTTTGGCGGTGTACGGTTTATCTCGTCGGCAAGAAGGATGTTGGCAAATATGGGGCCCTTTATGAACCGGAAGAAACGTCTCCCCGTATGCTGATCTTGTTCAAGGACGTCTGTACCGGTTATGTCTGCCGGCATGAGGTCTGGAGTAAACTGTATACGTGAAAATTTAAGGTTAAGTACGTCTGCCAGGGTGTTGACGAGCATGGTCTTTGCAAGTCCGGGTACCCCCACAAAAAGACAATGCCCTTTACAAAAAAGGGCAATCAACATATGTTCAATAACTTCATCCTGCCCGACAATGATTTTCGAAATCTCTTCTCTTATCCTTTGCCTGCCCTGGGCGATGCTCTCAACTGCCTGCAGGTCCGTATTCTCTGTATCTTGGGCTATGCCGCTCATCATTACACCTTATAAAATAATATGGCTACAGGGGCTAAAAAATAATCTGTAACATGTTGCTAGTTACACAGTTATGTCTCTATGGAATAACGTATCAAATGATGCGGCTTATTGCAAGGTAAACTTGCCGGGGTATCGTAGAAGCTGGTGCACAAACCCTGGAAAGACGATGAATAAATCTTTCGGGTTGTTACCCTTGGACACCTTCAGCGGCTGTCTCGGCGATCTGAGCGCAGCGGATGCCTTCGGGATTAAAACACTGGTTACAAGAGATACAGGCCGCTTTAGTGGCGAGTCCCTTCTTCAATCTTTCGACCAGGTCTGGCTCCCTGATAAAAGGACGGCTCATGGATATTAGATCCGCCTTGTTTTCCCTAATTATAGACTCCATTACCCCTATCGATCTTATACCACCCACCACAATGACGGGCACAGAGACGGCCCTTTTTATCTTTTCTGCGCTGGAGACGAAGTAGCCCTCCTTTACAGGGGCATCAATCTCGGTCTGGCAGGCGGCGGGAAACGATTCTACAATCCCGCCACTGGTCTCGATGGCGTCGATGCCCTCTCTTTCCAGCATTTTCGCGATATCCACCGCCTCTTCCACCACCAGACCGCCCTCTACAAAGTCATCGGTCTGCAGCTTCACGAGAATCGGGAAATCATCTCCAGCCCGGGTCCGGCACGCCCTTAGAACTTCCAGTACGAACCTTGCCCTGTTTTCTACGCCTCCGCTCCATTCGTCATTACGGCGGTTGGTGTACGGGGATAAAAACTCGCTCAACAGGTAGCCGTGGGCGGCGTGGATCTGTACGCCGTCAAACCCCGCCTCCCTGGCCCTTCTTGCCGCATGGCCGAAGCACTCAATAACATCCAGTATCTCATCATGTGTAAGCTCTCTTGGGGTAACGCCAGTGCTTTTATCCGTTACGGCCGAAGGTGCAACGGGTGCGGAGCCGCATATCTCCGGCTTCGTCTGCCGTCCACCATGCGATATCTGCAGTACAACCTTTGCACCATAGGGCTTGAGCCGCTTAAGCAGCCTTTTGTAGGCGGGTATAAATTTGTCGTCGTAGATTGCCGCCTGTTTTTTACTGGCCTTGCCACCCTTCATCACATAAGAGTGTCCAGTAATTATCAGCCCCACCCCTCCACGCGCCAATTGTTCATACAGCGCCGCCTGTCTATCGGTAACAAAATCGTTCTCGTCCGTCATGTATTCGTTCGTAGCGGAACGGACGAAACGGTTTGCCACCTCCATTGTGTTGATAGTTACAGGACTAAACAGCAATCTACTCACGAATCAAATCCTTTGTGAAGTTTGGTGAGATTATGAGGAAAACTCTTATCATAATAAAGCGGGGTGACCTTTCAGGCCACCCCGATGGACACAATTAATGGTAGTCTACAGCGGTCTAATTCTTTACAAATGGCATCGGTTTTTACTGGGTATCATGCAGAGCAGCGTAAAAGGGTTTTTGCCCGTGTTCTTGAACTGGTGCCGTTCGCCACTGGGTATAAATACAACGTCTCCCTCTCTAAGTGTCTTTTCGCCCTCCCCGTTAACGACGGCACCCTCGCCACCCAGGACGAATATCTCGTGCTCCCAAGCATGGGTGTGCATCGGAGTGTGGCCATTGGGATCTATCTCGAAGTGCCTCATCACAAAGTTGTCTGCTCCCTTGTCCTCATTTATCATCCAGCGAATCTTTACATCCTTTGCACCTTCAATAATCGGTTCAGCACGAAACTTACTGACGTTTGATATGAACATTCGCCATCTCCTCTCGTACTTAAAACAGGCTAAAGGTAAGCTGTAATCTTATCCAAATCCTTGTAACTTGTGACAGGGCTTGCACCCTGTTTGAGCATAGACGCATTACCCTCTGCGTTTGATGGGGGATTGGTATATTTCACTGCAAAGGTTTTTTTGCCAAGGTCTATGGCGTGGGATGCTGTACGCGCTGCCCCTCCACCCGTCTCCGTTTCTATAACGAGCACGGCATCGCTCAGGCCCGCGATGAGCCTGTTCCTGGAGTGTGCTGCGCCCACAGACCATTCTTGATTGGGTAAACTCTCGGAAATAATCGTATAGGCCCCGGCATTATTGGCAAACGGCCTGAGCGTTTTATTCCACACAAAATGGTCAAAGCCTGTTGGTATCACCATTATCGTGCGGTCGGCTTCCCCCACTTTCCTGGTTTCCAAGGCGCCCAGATGCGCCGCCGTGTCAATCCCACGCGCATAGCCGCTTACGATTGTAAAGCCTTTTTGAGCCAACATCCTCGCGGCTTCCACCGCAATCTGATAGCCCTTGTCTGACGGCCTGGAGGAACCGACTATCCCGACTGTCTTCTTGTTTTCCTCCAAGCATTTCCCTTGAACATATAATACCACAGAAGAGTTTTTTAGCATCCGAATTTTTTGCGGATAATCCCTGTCTGCCAGTGTCACTATCTTGATATTGTTATAACGCAGTCGGCGAACTATACTTACAAAGTCCTGTAATTTGTGCTTTGCAAGAAAAATAGCTTTCACTAAATCCTGTCTCAGCCATTTGAGGGAATTAAGGTCGGCCTTGGAGGCCCCGAGCAGGACGTTCCGGGGGTCACCAAATTCCTCCAAGAGTCTCCGGTAGGTTACCGGACCGAGACCCGCCACACTGTGCAGCGCCACCCAGTATACGGCACTGCCATGTCCATCCAAGACCTTCTCTCTAGGCCTCAAGTGCGTCACGTAACCCGTCTCCCAGGAAGTTCAGGGCAAATAATGTGGAGGCCAGTGCCGCACCGGGAAATACCACGAGCCACCAGACTGTTCGGACAGGGGTGATGTGTATCATTCCATCAGCGGCCAGACTGCCCCAGCTGGATGCCGGGGGTTGCACTCCCAGTCCCAGAAAACTCAGAAACGCCTCCTCCAGCATAACGGCTGGTACGGTTAGTGTGGCATATACTATTATCGGTCCCATCATATTGGGTAGCAGATGACGTACGATTATCCTTGAATTACTTGCACCCAGTGCCCTTGCGGCCTCCACAAATTCCTGTTCTTTCAGCATAATCATCTGGCCCCTGACAATCCGGGCCATCGTCAGCCATTCCACTACGCCCAGCGCTATAAAGAGTACCAGGAGGCTCCTGCCAACGATTGTCATAACCAGGATCACGAAGAACAAAAACGGCAGCCCATAAAGGATATCTACGATGCGCATCATGATGTTATCCGTCTTTCCACCTGCAAAGCCTGCCACGGAGCCGTAGGCCACGCCAATTATCAGGCTCACCACCGCACCGGCCAGCCCTATGGCCAGTGAAATCCTTCCGCCATAGAACACCCTCGTCATGAGGTCCCGCCCCTTGCTGTCCGTGCCCATCCAATGTTTAAGGCTGGGTGATTGATACTGTTCCTCAAGATTTTGTTCTTCGTAAGAGTAGGGCATTATCACCGGTGTCAGGAGGATTATTGCGCCCATGAGGACTATAAATGCCCCGCCCACAAGAGCAGGCCTGTTCCGCATGAAGCGTCTCAGGAAGGTTCTTCTATATCTTTCTTCGCTCATAAGACTACATTCTCACCCTTGGGTCTATAAAGGAGTATATAATGTCCACCGCAAGGTTAAAAACCACAAGCAAGAAGCTATACAGTAACACGGTACCCATGACCAAAGTGTAATCCCTGTTGAGGGCAGCATTTACAAAGTGGGTCCCCAGTCCGGGTATTGCGAAGGTCTTTTCAATCACTACCGAACCGGTTAGTACGGCAGCGGCGGCCGGACCCATGAAAGACACAACCGGTGTTATGGCGTTCTTCATGGCGTGACGGAGGACTACCTTAAACTCTGAAAGCCCTTTTGCCCTGGCCGTTCGTATATACGGCTGAGACAATACGTCCAGCATACTGGCCCTCATTAGCCGGGCAATATATGCGGTAAACGGTGCCGCAAGCGACAGAATTGGCAGTACCATCTGCCCCGGACTACCCCAGCCCGCAGCAGGAAACAGTGGAAGTTTAAAACAGAATATCAACAATAAGATCAAGCCAATGAAAAAACTGGGTAACGATATACCCAGCATGGCCACAGACATTGTGGCAAAATCAACGGCAGTGTGTTTCTTGACGGCGGCGATGGTGCCGGCACTCACACCTACGATAAATGCCAGTGAGAGGGCATAGAGGCCCAGCGTAAGCGATATCGGGAAGGACTGGGCAATTATCTCGTTAACACTCCGGTTCCTGTACTTGAATGAAGGTCCCAGGTCACCCCTAACAAGGTTACCCATATATATCACGTATTGCATTCCAAGTGATTTATCTAGATTGTACTTTGCCCTGAGGTTTTTCTCGATGGCCTCAGGCAGGTTCCTCTCTTTATCGAACGGCCCTCCGGGGGCAAACCTCATCAAGAAAAAACTAGCGGTTGCTATCACAAACAGGACGATGATCAGCCATGCGCACCTGCGGAGTATATAGGCCGTTAATGATTGTCCTATTGCCAACTAGCCAGACCCCTCTTTCTTGTCTATCCAGATGTATTTCCACGGGTGGATGTTCAGTAGATTGGGGAATATGCCCTTTACGTCCGGCCTGTACATGTTCAGGCTTGAGTAGTA
>JAZGAY010000024.1:0-7508 GCA_036475985.1 Candidatus Brocadiales bacterium | reverse complement strand
ACATCTGCAGAAATTGGAGGGTAAGGAGTTAGAAGCGGCTCAAAGGAACGAGTTACGGGCCTCTTTTGTAAGGAAGCGTTTGGGCAACACGAATTAGTTAGGAAGGAAGTTCATGTTTGACAAGTTTACAGACAGAGCAAGGAAGGTAATGGCGTTGGCCCGTGAAGAGGCCAGGCGGTATAACCACGAGTACATAGGCACGGAACATATACTCTTAGGGCTTGTTAAGGAGGGCAGCGGTGTGGCTGCCAACGTACTCCAGAACCTGGATATTGAGCTTAAAAAGATACGCATAGAGGTGGAAAAGATAGTCCAGACCGGCCCGGACCTGGTTTCAGTGGGGCAGCTTCCGTTCACGCCAAAGGTGAAAAAGGTGCTGGAATTTGCCATGGAAGAGGCAAAGAACCTGGGCCACAATTACATCGGCACTGAGCATCTCCTCCTCGGCCTGTTAAGGGAGCATGAGGGTGTAGCCGCTCAGGTGCTGCTGAACCTGGGTGTTAAACTTGAAGACGTGAGAGAAGAGGTCATAAATCTTCTGGGTGCCGAATCGGCGCATGCCGGAGAAGGCCCGGAGAAGGAAGAAAGGAGGGGCAAATCGAAGACCCCTGCCCTTGACTCCTTTGGGCGCGACCTCACCCAGCAGGCCAGGGATTCAGAACTCGATCCGGTTATCGGCCGGCAGGAGGTTATAGAGAGGGTTATACAGGTACTGTGCCGCCGCACAAAAAATAATCCTGTGCTCCTTGGGGAGGCGGGTGTCGGCAAGACGGCGATAGTCGAGGGTTTGGCCCAGGCCATAGTCGGTAGCGGCGTGCCTGAAATACTCAGGGGCCGTCGCATAGTGGCCCTTGACCTGGCCATGATAGTGGCAGGTACAAAATATAGAGGACAGTTTGAGGAGAGGATAAAGGCGGTCATGTCGGAGGTGCGCCGCGCAAAGAACGTTATTCTCTTCATCGACGAGCTTCACACGCTTGTGGGCGCAGGTGGGGCAGAGGGTGCTATCGACGCGTCCAACGTCCTTAAGCCGGCGCTCTCCAGGGGAGAAATTCAGTGTATAGGCGCAACCACGCTGGATGAATATCGTAAGTACATAGAAAAAGACGGCGCGCTGGAAAGGCGCTTTCAGACGATAATCGTGGACCCGCCCACAAAATCAGATACCGTGGAGATTCTCAAAGGTCTCAAGAGTCGTTACGAGGCCCACCACAAGGTACAGATTACCGAAGACGCCATAATAGCGGCGACAGAACTCTCCACCCGTTATATCACCGGCAGGTTCTTGCCGGACAAGGCCATTGACGTCATCGACGAGGCCAGTGCAAGGGTGAGGCTGAAGAACATGGCACATCCGCCGGACTTGAAAGAGATTGAGGTTGAGATGGGCAGGCTTGATAAAGACAAGGATGAGTCGGTCGCGGTACAGGATTTTGAGAGGGCGGCGCGGCTCAGGGACAAGGCGGACAAGCTCAAGAAAAAGAAAGAGTCCATTGAGCGCAATTGGAGAGAAAGGTGCTCGGAGATGACGGCCATAGTCGACGAGGGAGTGGTGACAGAAGTGGTCTCGAAGATGACGGGCATACCGCTTACGAAGATGGAGACGGAGGAGGCAAAGAAGCTGCTTAATCTGGAGGAAGAGCTCCATAAAATGGTTGTGAGTCAGGACGAGGCCGTTAATGTCATCTCCAAGGCCATCCGCCGCTCAAGGGCGGGGCTGAAGGACCCTGGCCGCCCGGTCGCCACGTTTATCTTTGTGGGCCCTTCAGGTGTGGGTAAGACCCATCTCGCAAAGAGCCTTGCCAAGTTTATGTTCGGTGAAGAAGAGGCGTTGGTGCAGATAGACATGTCCGAGTACATGGAAAAGCACAACGTCTCCAGACTCATCGGCGCCCCTCCCGGATATGTCGGCTACGAGGAGGGCGGCCAGCTCACCGAGAGGATTCGTCGCAGGCCGTATGCGGTGGTACTGCTTGATGAGATAGAGAAGGCACATCCGGACGTCTTTAACATGCTCCTCCAGATAATGGAAGAGGGAAGGCTTACCGACAGCTTCGGCAGAAAGGTAGATTTCCGCAACGTGGTGCTTATTATGACCTCAAACATCGGTGCGGATGTTATAAAGAACCAGGCCACTCTGGGTTTCAAAAAGACGGCAGGCGAACAATCGTATGAGGCCATGAAAGAACAACTGATGAAGGTGGTGGATAAACAGTTCAGACCCGAGTTCCTGAACCGCATTGACGGCGTAATAGTGTTTAAGGCACTTACCAAGAAAGATCTGCAGGAGATTATCCAGATCGAACTGAATCAGCTCAAAAAGAGGTTGAGCAACTACAATATTACCATCTCCCTGACCGATGAGGCCCTGGATTTCATTATCGATAAGGGCTACGACCCGCACTTCGGTGCCAGACCGCTGAGGCGCGCCATCGAGAACAACATAGAGGATCCCCTGGCCGAGGAACTGTTGCAGGGTAAGTTTGTTAACGGCGCAACGATAGACGTCACGATTGTAAAAGGGAAGCTGACCTTTGAGGAGGTACGTCCTCCCGAACCCGCCCTGAGCGGCGAGTCTGGAAATTAAGACTATGTCATGACTCATGGTCTTTTGAGAGAGGATTATAAAGGGAGGACAGAAATGTCCTCCCTTTTTTTGTTTGTATAGTGTCTTTTCTCGACTACAGTCCGTGCAGTGCGTGTCGATGTACTATGTTTACGGACAACCATGAAGGTTGTCCCTACGTGAGATTGATTTTGTAGGGACAGGGCTCGTCTCACGCCAGAGGCTGAAAGCCCGCCAGCTTGTTTGGAGGGCGTACCCGCTATTTTTTGGGCGGGCCTGTCCGCGATTGAACGCAGCATGGCCCTGTGGCCCCCTGCGTCAACTCTTGAGAGGGGTGTGGGCAGGTGTCAGGATATCGCTCGAGGGGTCGTGCGTGGCGGACCTTTTCTTGGCCAGCTCCTTGTTCATGTTTGCGTAGCAGTATACACAGCCATGCGGGCAGGTGTCGTAGGCACCGATGTCCCTGCTCACGACGCAACGGCAGCCCCTGCGCGTCGGGTTTATCTTGGTCTGTCTGGGCCTGTGGGGAAAGAGTTTAAAGAGCAACTCACCGTCTACGCACCGTGCCTGCCTTACGCCACCCGTTGCCAGCGCCTCTTTGCAGCATGAGTAGAGCGTTATACCGTGGCTGTCGGCAATTTCCCGGAGTCTTTCGGTCAGCGACATTTTGTCCGTTAAGGACGGGTCGTGGCAGGAGATATTTTGTTCCTTTTCAAGTGCCTCAAGATTCCGGCGTACCTTTGAGTATATCGATACAAAGCTGAAATAGCAGCGTTCCGTGGCCCCCCGTAGCCGGGATGCTATCTCTTCAAAACGCCTTACATAAAAGTCTGGCCCTGTAACGTTGGAGATTACAATCGGGTCAAACCTCCACTGGACCCGCCCGGGTCCATAGCGTCCTGCGAGCAGGCGGAACGTTGCAATGGCTTCATCCACGTTTACCACAAGGTCTTCAAATGGCTCGGGCAGTCCCGTTATGGTGAAGTGGAAGTAGAAGTCATACCCTTTCTCGTCAAGTTCGGAAAGGTGCTTTGTAAAGGGCCCAAAATTCTTCGACCAGAATACGAATGCATGCACGTCCTCCGGCAACAACGACACCTCATGTTCCTGCCCGCCGAAGGGGTTAAGGTACCGGACGTAGCCGTCCCTCACGCGCCCCATAAACCACTCGCCGTAAAAGGCCGGTATGTCCGTGCGCCTGCTTACCGAGACAATGTTCATTAGTTTTGGGTATATTCGATGGTATACGTTAAAAGATTCAGTCAAATAACCTTGCCAAATGGCCCACGATATATTATAAACCCTTCTGGTTTCCTGACCATAATCAATAATTGGTGTGTAGGGGAGCCTTTGGAGAACAGGTTACAATGAAACAGCTGCAGCGGTTTATGTGGACTTTGTTGACAGGCACGCTCTGCCTTTTAATTATAGATGGCAATGTGTTTACGGGTATATGCCACGCTCAGCCGGCTCCTCAAGGTACGAAGGGAGAGGCGGTTGAGGTGGGCGAGGTGAACATAGAAGAGTTTGGGAAGAAACCGTTTGAGACCCTTTACGTATATATGCGCACGGCAAGGCTTTTAAAGGCCCTCGACACCTATATTGACGCACTTCCCCGATACAGCGAGGAAAAATCTCCCCGGGAGTACGCCATATTGCAAAATCGTCTTGGCTTCTGTTATCTGGCCCTGAAGACCTTGCGAAGGGAGAAAGACCTCGGCCTGGCAGCCAGGCATTTTGGTAATGCGATTAGGGTCTGCGGGGAAAAGGGTTTCAAGAAGGAATATTATGCGGCCAAGATTGGTCTGGGTCTGACGCTGCCGGAACTCTCAGCAGGCGAGCACACCAAGAACATGGAGGAGTCCATAAAGGCACTGAGTGAGGGCCGTGATTATTTTACGAAAGAAAAGAACCCCCGGGCCTATGCCATTGTGAGCAACGGCCTCGGTTCTTCCTACGTGCAGCTGTACATTATTGATAAGCGTGAAAGTAAGTATCTGGACATGGCCAGAGGTCACTTTGAGGAAGTGCTTTCAATGACCGGTCATGATAAGTTTCCCGTACAGTATGGCAGGGGGCAGATTGGTCTGGGAAACGTGTTCCTGTATCTCTATGGGCTCAGTGGGGATAAGTTGCAGAGGGAAAAGGCCCTTGCGGCGTTTTCCGACGCCCGGACTATTTTCAGTGAAACGTTTTTTCCGGCCGATTATATCTCCAGCCTTTTCTTAACGACCCTTGTCTACGTAGAAGATGACGATTTCTACAAGGTAGAGAAATATCTGGATGAAACCATAGACGCTGCCGGCAATACCAAAGACCCGCGTTACCAGGGCTTTATTGGTTATATGTACGCCTTCGAGGCCGAGCAGGGTTTACTGGAATAGCGCTGTCACGCAATAATAGGTGCGTGGCATACACGTGTCTTGCAGGCCTTCCGGTCAAGCGACCGGGGACGTCCGGGATCCGAAAGGGGTGTCTTAAGCAGCGCGGGATTAGTGCGGTCCGGCGCCCTTTTTGTGACCCTCGACCTTTACGCCCTGTTCACTTAGCAGATACTCTATCTCGTCTATATTGACCTTCAGTGTGCCCAGTTTCTGGCCGATCTCGTTAAGTGCCTTGATACGTTCTTTAGCCTTGGTGTTCTGTGCCGCCTGCACCGTGCCGCCTTTGCCAAGCTCAAGCCCCGCCGCCGCCAGCCTTGCCTCGAGCTTCCTGTATTTCTGCATCATGGTTATACCGAAGGCGAGGCTTAACACGGTAAGGACTATCAGTATGAAACTCCTTGAGACCAGGCCGCCTACCGGGCAGCTCTCGCTGTGGGAAGGTGTAGACGAGTGGGCCTCTTGAGCCTCTTGAGCGTCATCGTCTTTGTGTGCATGATCATGCGAGTGCATCTGTTTTTTCCTCCTCTAAACGAATGCAAGGCCATGAATAGCGGCCTTGAACCACTTGGGCCAGTAAAGTATACTGGTCGTAAAAATTGCAGTCAATTGAAAAAGTTATTATGAAAACACGACAATTGGGCAAGATACTGCCTTGGGGATGTAAACAAAGAAACGGGTATGGGTTAAGAGATGATAGAGTTTGACGAGTTTGGGCCGGAAAAGGTCCTTCGGGTGTATGAGCCAAAGAGTGGGCTGCACGGATTTTTGGTAATAGACAACACCGCCCTGGGCCCCGGTAAGGGCGGGATAAGGATGACGTCCACGGTTACGGTGGATGAGGTCTTCCGTCTTGCCAGGACCATGACCTGGAAGTGTGCCCTTTCGGAGATACCCTTCGGCGGGGCCAAGTCCGGTATAGTGGCAGAACCCGGGGGCCTGACCACAAAGGAGAAGAAGGCGCTTATGCAGGGGTTTGCCAGGGCGCTTAAGCCGCTTTGTCCCGGTCAATACATCGCAGCGCCGGACGTGGGCACGGGCAAGGATGAGATGCGCTGGTATGCAGAGGCGAACGGGTCTATGAGTTCCTGCACGGGCAAACCCGCTACCATGTGCGTAAAGGCCGGGGAGCAGTGCGGCATACCGCATGAATTCGGTTCCACGGGTTTTGGCGCCGCATATGCCGCGCTTGAGGCTGCACGTCACATTGGCCTGGACATGGAAGGCGCAACCGTCGCCGTCGAGGGCTTCGGGAACGTGGGTACGTTTGTGATGCAACACCTGCATGACATGGGTGCGAAGGTGGTGGCGACCAGCGACAGAAAGGGGGTCATCTATGACGAAAAGGGTTTGGACCCGAAGGAACTCCTCCGCGTAAAGGTTTCTACGGGCAGTGTGGTAAATCATAAACCCGGTCGCGTGCTCAAGGGAAAAGACCTTTTTACTCTCGGGGTAGACATACTGGTACCCGCCGCGCTCTCTGACGTTATTACCGGCGAGAACGTGAACAAGGTGCGGGCAAAGATAGTGGTAGAGGCGTCAAACATACCGATGAAGCCCGAGATGGAAGAGGTGCTCTTCAAAAGGGGCGTTCTGGTGGTGCCGGACTTTGTGGCGAATGCCGGCGGGGTTATTTCCTCCTACGCGGAGTACAAGGGCTATCACCCCAAGCAGATGTTTAAGACGGTGGAGACAAAGCTGAGGAGGAACGTAAAACTGGTGCTTGATATGTCAAGGAAGAAGGGCCGGAAGCCCAGAGACGTCGCAATGGAGATAGCCGTGGAAAGGGTGAGGGAGGCTATGGATATGAAGCAGAGGGACCAGGGCCGGAGGGCCGGTTCATGAGCCGCACAAACCGGGTTCTTCTTGTCGTCTTTTTTAGTGTCCTTTTTTTGAATTACCCGGCTGGTGCGCATGAGGAAGGTGACGGCGCCGACCATTACCAATCGGCCCGGTCCTATTACGAAAAAGGCCAGCTGGACGACGCCCTTTCCGAGGCAGAAGAGGCGCTCGGGCATGAGCCCAAGAACGCCGAGTTCTATTTCCTCAAGGGACAGATTTTTGCGGCGATGGGCAGACATGAAGACGAGATTGAGGCCTACAAGAGGACCACTAAGTATGACAAGAAACGGGCCGACTTCCACCTGGCCCTGGGCGAGGCGTACTTTAATACAGGCGAGTACAAAAGGTCCGTAAAACCCTTTAAAAGGGCCATAAAGCGCGCCCCCGGGCTGGCCAGGGCCTATATGTCCCTCGGTCAGGCGTATCTCGCCTTGAGAGATTTCGACGGTGCCGTTAAGGAGATGGAAAAGGCCATAGAGATAGACGGGGAAAATGCGGAGTGGTTTAACGTCTTGGGCAGCGTGTATTTCACGGCCGGTAGGTACGATGAGGCCATAGAAGAATACAACCGCGCACTTCAGGCAGACCCTCGACTGGCCGAGGCCCAGATGCTCATCGGCAGGGCCTTTTACGAGAAAAAAGAGTACGATAAGGCCGCACAGGCCTACAAAAAGGCCGTAGAGCGGGACCCCGGCAACCCCTTGATGCACCATCACCTC
>JAZGAY010000239.1:0-3580 GCA_036475985.1 Candidatus Brocadiales bacterium | reverse complement strand
GCATGTTGGCGGCCTTTGCCTTGTCTATGGCGTATTGAAGCGTGATGTTGAGGGCTGGATTTGCACCGCCTGTCTTTGACGCAACCGTTATGTTTCTAGCAAGCTTGGAGAACATCTTGCCGCGCTTGGCGTCTACGGCACTTTTCTTTCGTTTTATGGTAGCCCAGTGAGAGTGTCCTGACATTCATGCCCCTCTGTTTGAATTATTGAAGTATCGGTTATTCCTGGTAAGCCTCTTTTTCCGGTATCTGTAGGGTATCAAGCCTTTGAAGCTGTCTTTCTATCCATTCGATGTTCGGGTCGTCCTCATAATCCTGAAACTCCTCAAGGGCCATTTCCCATTGTTCACGCGCCTTTTCCCAGCGTCCCAGAGCATAATACATCATTCCAATGTGCTTGTATATCTCAGGGTCGGGAGATGCCCTTACGGCCTCCATGAGTTTCTCCAGGGCGAGGTCCATCCTTTCATCGTCTGCTGAATCTGTGGCCTGTTTATAGAATACCCAGCCAAGACTGTCGAGGTACGCACCGTTATCAGGTTGTGCCTCAAGCGCACCCTCTATCAGTTTTAGGGCCTCGTCCAACTCCTCGCCCCTGTCGGCAAAGAAATAGCCGAGAAAGTTACTGGCTTCATGAAAATCGGGGTCTATCCTTAGGGCCTCCCGGAGTTCCGGTTCGACCTGTTCCGGGTGGTTGGTTTCGTAATACAGGTTGGCGAGAAGAAAATGCACTTCTGTGGCTTCGTCTTTTGTCTTCGACTTATCGGAGGCCAATTCCATAATTCGCAGGGCCGCAGTCTTCTTGTTCTCTGCTATAAGCAATCTGGCCAGGGCCAGATGTTCCCTTGTATCGCCGGCGCCCTGAGCGACCCTTAACTGAAGCAGGTCTATCGCTTCTTTACGATGTAGGTCCGCATTATCAGTCTGATCGGCCTTCGCGTATAGTCCGGCCAGAAAGGCGTGTGCAAGCCACTTGTCCGAAGGTGATGCCTCCAGGAATGCATTGGCCTCGGCAATGGCCTTGTCTAACTCTCCTGATTCATCATATACAATGGCCAGATACAACCTGGCCTGGGGTAGAAAAGGGTTTAGTTCCTTTGCTGTCTCGAGGGCCTCCAGGGCATCCTCGTACTCCTTAGTCTCAATATAGGCCAGACCCATTTCGGCATAAAAGGTGCTGACGTCAATGGGGGGGGCCAGCCGTATGATGTCTTTCAGGCATGAGGCGGCTTTTGCGGGCTCCTTCTTATTGAAGTAGAGATGTGCCAGACGGTAAAGGGCATCGGTCATCAGGGCCTTGTCTGCCAGCCTTATATCGCTTCTTGTTGCACGTTCGTATTCAATAATGGCCTTGTCTGTCTTGCCGTCCTCTTCGTAGATGTTGGCGAGCGTGTAGTGTATAAGGAAATCTTCCCTGTTTATATCAGAGAGTTTTGACATATACAGTAACGCCTTGTCCTCCTGGTTTAGCTGTACATGACAGGCTATGATGTATCGGAGGATTTTTTCTGAGGCTGGGTCACCCTCTAGTGCCTTCTCGAAGAACCCGGCCGCCAGTTGCCATTCGCCGCCTATCATGGCGTAAAAGCCGGCACAAAAGTTGGCCGCGACCGACAGTGGTACTTCCTTTGCCGGGACAGGCTCAGGGGCCGTGGGCTTGACTTCCGCCACTTGCTCTTGGGCGGCACAGCCATAGAGAATGAAGAGTAAGACTAATAATACACTTTTTAAATTACGCATTTATGCACAACGATAATGTGACGGATTTGAATTCCCGATGTCTCTGCACAATCTCTTCTTTATTGTGTACCGGTTTCTTGGTGCATGAGGACACGTTTGGCGGTTTCCTCAAAAAAGATACGACTTACGTCTAAAGCGAATACACCTGGCACAAATTGCACCTTGTGACGTGTCTTATCGTATGTTTATTTTTTCAAGATCAGATATTGTAGTCAAGCCTCTTGTGTCCCCTCTTGGGTGAGAGTTATTATGGTATTACCTTGTTAAGGGGATATTCTATAATCCCCTCTGCCCCGGCCCTTTTAAGCTCGGGGATGATTTGTCTTGCCACGTATTCATCCGCTATTGTCTCTATGGCAAACCCGGCGCCCTCGGCAAGGGTTGAGACTGTTGGCTTTCTAAGTGCGGGAAGTTTTTTGAGGACTGCCTCCAGACACTCACTGGAGACGTTCATTTTCAGTCCCACCTTTTGCCGGGCGATAATGGCCCCGGAAAAGAGCATTGCAAGGTTCTCTGTCTTTTCTCTCTTCCAAGGGTCTTTCCAGGACTCGTTGTTGACGATGAACTGGGTGGTAGATTCTATCACCGTATCGACAATACGCAGTCTGTTTGCCCTCAGGCTGGAGCCCGTTTCTGTAAGTTCCACGATTGCATCTACCAGATGAGGGGCCTTTGCCTCGGTGGCACCGTGGGAGAATTCCACCTCTGCGTTTATTCCCTTTCCGGTTAGATATTTTTTTGTGACATTGACCAGTTCAGTGGCGATCCTTTTTCCCTCGAGGTCGGCGGTGGTTTGGATGGGTGAGTCCTCAGGTACGGCTATTACCCAGCGCACCTTGGTAAGCTGCTGCTTGGCATAGACAAGGTCCGTTACTACCGTCACGTTTGAGTCATTCTCTGCGACCCAGTCGGCGCCGGTTAGTCCTGCGTCGATGATTCCCTTTTCCACGTATCTTGACATGTCCTGCGGGCGGATCAACCTGCCCTGGAGTTCATCGTCGTCTATGGCAGGGTAATACGACCTGCTGCTCACGCGGACGACGAATCCTGCCCGTGCCATCATGTCGCAGGTAGACTGTTGTAAGCTTCCCTTTGGTATTCCTAAAACGAGTTTAGACATTATGCCTTGCTGTCTCCACCTAAAGTCTCGTCTATAAGTTTGGATAGATTAACGCTCTTTCCTGCCGAATCATCTAAGAGAAATCTAAGAACTGGTGTATACCGGGTCTCAAGTCGCTTTCCCACTATGGACTGGATATGCCCTCGTGCATGCTTAAGGGCGTTGAGGGTCTTCTTCTTTTTTGCCTCATCTCCAATGACGGACACATAGACCTTTGCTGTACGCATGTCTTCGGCGGGCTCCGTTTTTGTAACGGTAACGAAACTTATCCTTGGGTCCTTAAGCTCATAGAAGATGGCCCTGCTTATCTCGCGTTTTAAGGCCGCCGCTATCTTTTCAAGCCTTCTTGTGTGCACGATATCCTACATAAACTCAAGGTCGTAATCGATAAGTTCCACCCCGTAGAATAGTCTGAAGGAGTTTACCAGACTAGAAAGCACACTGTCGACGTACTTCTTTTCGTTTGCAACCATTGCCACGGCAAAAATACATTGCTTATGGCTATCTTGAGCGCCGACCTCTGATACCGAGACGTTGTACTTCTGCCTTATCCTATCCTTCAAACTCTTGATAACCCGGCGCTTGTCCTTGAGTGAACGAGAGTCCCTTACGAGCAACTTTATATTTAATATTCCAACGACCATGAAAGGTAACAAAGAGAAAAGAGGCTAGGGATTTGGTGTTTAGCTGAGTGTGCGGGCTATTTGCTGGATCTCATATG
>JAZGAY010000238.1:0-4075 GCA_036475985.1 Candidatus Brocadiales bacterium | reverse complement strand
ATAATGGCACTCTTGACTGGGGACAGAGCCCCAGTCCTATATTTATTTAGATAAGAATGTCCGGGTGGCTTGGAGCCGACAGGCTGAGGCGGTTCTACACGGGTTACGCGGTGGGGCGTGGCAGGAGACCGGCGCGCTCGACTATCTCCGGGACGACCTCTTCCCACTCAATAGCCATTATATGGATGCCCGCTACGCCCTCTATCTTTCTGACCTGCTCTATTACGTCCAGGCAAATCTGTATGCCTTCCGCCTTGGAATTTTTTTCTTTCATGCGGGCGATAATCTCGTCGGGAACGTCCATACCGGGCACGTTTTTCTTCATATACCTGGCCATGCCAAGGGATTTCAGGGGGGATACCCCGGCCAGTATAAACGCCTCCTTGTGGAGTCCCATGTCCCTGACGGCCTTCATCCACTCTGCAAATTTCTCTACGTTGTAGACCAGCTGTGTCTGGAAGAACTCCGCCCCTGCGGCTATCTTTTTCCCCAGACGGCGCGCCCTTATATTAATGGGGCCGGCAAAGGGGTTTTCGACCGCACCGATGAAGAACCTGGGTTCTACGGTTATCTCGGTGCCGGACTGTAGTTTTTTTTCATCCCGCATGGTCTTTACCATGTGGAGAAGTTGTATGGAATCCAGGTCGAATACGGGTTTTGCGCCGGGATGGTCGCCGAATTTTGTATGGTCACCCGTGAGGCAGAGCAGGTTTTTCATCCCAAGCGCTGCCGCGCCCAGGAGGTCGCTCTGTATCCCAATACGGTTGCGGTCGCGGCAGGTCATCTGGACGACGGGCTCAAGGCCGGCCTCCATGAGTATGACCGCTGCGGCTATACTGGACATCCTCACAACAGACGTCTGGCAGTCCGTGATATTAAAGGCGTCGGCGCACCCCTTTAGGATGGCAGCCTTTTTTTCGATGACCGTCCTGTCGGCTCCCCGGGGAGGGCCGACCTCGGCCGTCACCACAAATTTACCTGCCCTGAGAAGTCTCTCTAGATTGCTGTCTGCCGTCACGCCGTCGCCTCGGAAAAAAACCCTTCTCCTCCATCTGTCACGTAGGAGTAAGTTCAGAACCCGGTCTTTCTTTCTTCACCATGATGTGTTCCAGCACAAACTTCCCAGGCTGTACAGACCAGTCCTTCGGTGGTACAAACCTGTCCATTACCTCTTTGGCGCCTCTGGCCTCAGAGCGGTCGTATATCTGCTGCCACACGCAGGGGGTATCCGGGTCGACCTCGCACTTGCCGTCTTGAGAACCTCCACAGGGGCCGTTTAAAAGGCTCTTTGCACAGCGGCTCACGGGGCAGTAACCGCCCGTCTCACCTATGATGCAGTCACCACAGCCTGCACAGCGCTCCCAGTAAAGTCCCGGTTCTATCGTGGCCCCCATAAACACCGTGTCCACTCCCGGGGTAACCTCTACCTCGGGATACCTCTCCGCCAGGCACTGCGCACCCACGCCACAGGCGAGCGATACGACGGCGTCACAGCCCTCTATCTTTTCGCTAATCTCGTCCTGGAATTCCGGTTCACACTGCCTGAGCGTCGTCTCCTCTTCCACTTTAAGGTTCAGGCCCTCCTTCCTGGCCCATACACGGAGCACAGCGGCAAGTTCAGCCACCTGTTTCTCCCCGCCCACGGGACGCACAGTCACGCAGCCTCCGCATCCGACTACGACGATTCTTTTATGGTTCCTTACACGCTCCTTCACGTATTCCAGGGATTTAGGTCTGGCTACTATCATTTCTTGTACCCCTTATCTGCCTTGCTTAAATACAGGGCCCAGCTTCTTGAGCTCCTCTGCCATCTCGCCCGTTGCCTTCAAAAAGTCCTCGGTGGGAGACGGAGAAAGCCACTGGAATCTCTGAGGTTCCAGCCCTATGTCTGTGAGGATTTTTGCGGCACGGTCAAATCTCTTTTTTGCCCATTCGTGTCCAGTCTGATACAGGCACTCTCCCGGCGAGCAAGCCGCCACTATGATACCATCGGCACCGTCCTCAATGGCCTTTATGATAAGAAGCGGGTCCATCTTCACTATGCAAGAGACCGGCACAGTCTTTATATTATCCCGCGGCCGGTCTACTAATTTTGATGCCAGTGCCCGGCACTGGGAATCAAACTGGCAAAGAAACACAACCATCTTGGGACCACGCTCAGGGCCGGAGAAGCTCTTTATGGCCCTCTCAAGGGCTTCTACCCCCTGGTCTTCGTAGGGGTCTTTAAGCTTTATCGCGTTGGCGGGACACTCTACCACGCAAATACCGCAGGACTGACAGTCAACCCCTATCTTCGCATTCTTTTCCACCCTGTTCAGTACCGGCACGTCATACGGGCATACCCTCACACACGTCAGACAGGCCGCACATAGTTCCGGGTCTACCTCCGCACCCGCACCACAGTTGAGACACCGTCTGGCCTCCATCATGGCCAATTCGCCGGAATACCCCAGCTCGACCTCGTTGAAGTCGTGTATCCTGTCATTTACCAGGAGTTTCGGCATCTCTTCGCGCGGTCTCCCCTTTATAAGCCCCACCCTCTCTGAGGACAGGTCTTCAATCGGTGTGAGGTCTTCCGGTATATCGGGTTCCTCACCCCTCAGATAACCGTGTATGGAGAGGGCCGCCCTTCTGCCGTAGGCGACTGCCTCTATAAGGGTCCCACTCAGGCCCACGATGTCACCGCAGGCAAAGACCCCGGGCTTGGAGGTGGCCTGGGTAACGGGGTCTACCTTTAGCATCTTCCTCTGGTTTAGCTCAAAACCCTGACTACCGTCCAAGAAACTCATATCAGGGGCCTGACCCACAGCCAGGATGACATTGTCGCATTCTATGATGCGTTCTGTACCTGGAATATAGGTGGGTTTAAAACGACCCTCAGGGTCATAGACAGAGCTTACATTTATTACCTCCAGACCTGTGACCCTGCCATTCTGGCCTACCACACTCTTGGGACCCCAGGAGGTGTTCATGATGATTCCTTCCTCCTTACTATCCTCAACGTCGCTTATCCAGGCAGGCATCTCCTCTCTGGGGTTGTCGGGTCTACAGCCCTTCATGGCCTCCAGGCACACCAGCTGCACCTCCTTGGTGGAGTTTAATCTCAGTGCTGCCCTGGCTACATCGGTAGCCACGCATCCCCCTCCTATTACTACTACCCTCTGACTTAAAGTAACCTCTCGGCCAGCCGCTATGTCCATCAAGAATTCCAATCCCAATAAGACCCCTGACAACTCTACCCCCGGGATGGGGACAGCCCTCCCCTTCTGGAACCCCACCGCTATAATGACCGCATCAAACTCCTCTTGGAGCTGGTCGATACTGAAGTCCTTTCCGCAGACCTGATTAACTTCCAGCTCTACGCCCAGAGAGAGTATGGTCTCCACATCCTTCTCCACCGCCTTTCTATCCAGCCTGTAGAAGGGCAGCGCATTGGCAGGCATGCCACCGGGGATGCTACCGGCCTCATAGAGCTTTACCTTATAACCCATGAGAGCCAGGTCATTTGCGGCCGTGAGCCCGGCAGGGCCGGCGCCGATAATGGCTATCCGCTCCTGATATTGGGTCTTGGGGCTTCCTAGCCGTGGACTGAAGTCCTTATCCGAGAGAAATCTCTTCAGCCATGCGATGGCTATGGGATCGTCTACGGCCGAGCGTCTGCATGCATCCTCACAACGTCGGGTACAGATACGACCACATGAGGCAGGAAAGGTGTTCTTGGACCTTACCAGCTGAAAGGCCTCTTCAAACCTTCCTCTGGCAATAAGTTGCACGTAGTCTCTTGCGTCCTGGTTAATGGGGCATGCGGCGATACACGGGGCCGCGCCTCCTACAGTTATATTATTCACTCCAGCAGTCCCTTCCAGGTCATGACGCCATTATCAGGAAATAATAAAAAATTCCCCAGCTTTTTCCACATCAAAATTTGCCCAGCTGGGGAATTGGAATGGGTTTGGGGTGGGGGAAATACGAAAGGGTTGCGCAGAAAGGGCGCTAAAGGAACAATACCCTTCCCCTAATCAATAGAATAGTCCTTCACTAAAAAGCAGCCGTCTTTCTGGTTATATAAGCGCAA
>JAZGAY010000237.1:0-7299 GCA_036475985.1 Candidatus Brocadiales bacterium | reverse complement strand
CCGGCGGATCGTGCCTGAGGCAGCCTCCTGAGGCGGCTCCAAGGAGATTCACCCTCCTAACAGACCGGCGGGCTTTCAGCCTTCGGCGAACTTTCAGCCTCGGGTTGGAAATCCGCCGTTTTTGAGGTGGGTGCCCAGGTTAGATGCTCCAGTCGTTTTTCCATTAATTGATTTCTCAAAACATATGTTAACGCCTGCCGATAGTCTCTCTTAGATGTTTTTAACAGAAGTACTTATGTGTGTTGTCTATTGACAAAGCACGAGGGGCTCTCTATCATGAGGCATCATGAACTGAATTTCCGCGGCTTGTTAAAAACTTCGTCTGCGGGGCGAGTAAGTGTTCTGTCTCTCTTGCAGGAACTCATTCGGAGAAGAAGATGGAAAAAACCCTTGGAGAGCTTGCTGAATACGTAGGCGGTACTGTAAAGGGCGACAGGGACATAAAAATCCGTGGGATGAAGACCGTGGACGAGGCCGAGGAGGGTTACATTACCTTCCTGGCCAACGAGAAATACGAGAAGAAGCTGAACAACACCGCAGCCTCCGCTGTTATCGTCTCTCCCAAGTTTAAGGACCTGGACAAACCGCTGCTTATAAGCGAGAACCCCTACCTGGCGTTCGCAAAGATAGTGGACCTCATGATGAACACCGAGTCGGAGTACCCGAGGACCGTGGACAAGACCGCCGTAATAAGCCCCACAGCACAGATTGGCGCGGACGTGAGCATGTTCTCGTACGTCTACGTGGGAGAGCGCACGCGTATCGGCGAGCGTGCCGTACTCATGCCCAAGGTCTATGTGGGGGACGACTGTGAGATTGGAGAGAACACAATAATACACCCCAATGTGGTTATCTATGCCAATACCAAGATGGGCAAGAACGTCACGATACAGGCCAACACCGTGGTCGGGAGCGGCGGCTTCGGCTACGCCCCGGACGGCAAAGATTATTTTAACATCCCCCAGGTGGGCAGGACCGTTATTGCGGACGACGTGGTGATAGGCGACAATTCCACCATCCAGAGGGGGGCCTTGGGCGCGACGAAGATAGGCAAGGGCACAAAGATAGGCAGCCAGTGTCAGATCGCACACAACGTCGAGATAGGCGAAAACACGCTGCTTATAGGGCAGATAGGTATTGCCGGAACCGCGACTATAGGCAGTAACTGTGTGCTTGCCGGGGGCGTAGGTGTAGTTGGACACGTTACGGTGGGCGACAGGGTAACGGTCGGCGCGCGCGCCGGCGTGACAAATGACCTGCCCAGCGACGATACTTACCTGGGTTACCCGGCCGTTTCAATAAAAAAGATGCGGAGGTCTCAAATGGCCGCTCATAGACTGCCCAGCCTTATGGAGGATGTCAGGGCGTTAAAGAGGCGGGTAAAGGAACTGGAAGAAAAGCTGGGATGGAAAGAATCGGACTCATAGCGGGCAGCGGGCGCTTTCCTATATTATTCGCACAGGGGGCAAAGGCCAATAACGTCAGGGTGGTCGCCGTGGGTATAGAGGGCGAGACTTCTCCGGAGATAAAGGACTACGTGGAGAGCCTTCACTGGATAAAGCTCGCTCAGCTTGGAAAGCTCATCAAATGCCTGAAGGGCGAGGGGGTGACAAGGGCCGTCATGGCAGGGGGCCTGACAAAGTCAAAGATGTACTCTCGCTTCCCGTTCCTCAAATACAGACCGGACTGGCGGGGTATAAGCCTGTTTTATAGACAAGTCAAAGATAGAAACGACCACACACTCCTGAGCGCTGTGGCCGACGAGCTGGCCAAGGACGGCATAGTGTTGGAGAGTTCTGTCCTTTTCGTGCCGCAACTGCTTGCCGAGGAGGGTTGTCTTTCCATAAGGGAGCCGTCTGAGAGCGAGAATAAGGATATCGAATACGGCTGGAAGATTGCCAAGAAGGTTGCAAGACTTGGCATAGGCCAGAGCATAGTGGTCAAGGACCAGGTGGTCATTGCCGTCGAGGGTATAGAGGGTACCGACGAGACCCTGCGCAGGGGTGGGGAGTTGGGCAGGGGGAAAGTGGTGGCCATAAAGGTGAGCAAGGAAGACCTGGACATGAGGTTCGACATCCCGGCAATCGGCCCAGAGACGGTAAAGACCTTGAAGGACGCGGGTGTCTCGTGTCTTGCGATAGAGGCCGGACGGACGCTGGTGCTCGACAAGGAAGAGGTCAGACAGGCCGCCGACAGGGCCGGGGTCTGTATCGTCGCCCGCTGAATAAAAGACTTGGGGTGCGTCTTGACGCACCGTTGAAGATGTAGGGGCAGGTCGTAGATGCGCCTCAGGCGGAGCCCCGTGCCTGCCCATAGCATAAATTCCGCTTGTGACACCATGGGCAACCACAGGGAGTTGCCCCTACGACAACACACGTTAAAAGACGAGGCATTCCCATAGTAAAAAAATCTGACTGGAACGTTGGCCGGTATCTGCTGCGGCGGCTGGAGCAGGTCGGGCTCAGGCACATCTTCGGCGTGCCCGGAGATTTTGTACTGGGGTTTATGGACCAGATTCTTGAGAGTGAGGTCAAGCTGGTCACTACGTGTAACGAGCTAAATGCCGGATATGCCGCCGACGGTTACGGGCGCATTAACGGCATCGGCGGTGTGGTTACCACGTATGCCGTCGGTGAATTTAGCGCGATAAATGCCGTGGCGGGCGCATACTCGGAGAGGGTGCCGGTCGTTGCCATTACGGGCGCGCCCACTGTTGCCGCCCGCAAACACTCGGCGATGTTACACCACACCCTGGGAGACTATAACATCCCCGCAGAGATCTTTCAGAGGATAACCGTCGCTTCCGTTTCACTCACCGACCCGGTCAGGGCGCCTGAACAAATCGATAGAGCGCTGCGGGCCTGCCTGTATCATAAGCGCCCTGTGTACGTTGAGCTGCCGAGTGACGTTATACACCGTCCCTGTGCGGAACCGGGTGATTTTGAGTTTCCCAAACCAATAACCAGCGACCCGGCGGCCCTGGCAGAGGCGGTTGACGAAGCGGTTGCCTTGTTGACGGCACACAAGAACCCGGCAATCCTGGCTGGCGTTGAGATACACCGTTACGGCCTGCAGGATTCATTGACCAAACTACTTGAGAAGACCGGTTACCCGTTCGCCACTATGTTGCTCGGCAAGACGGCGCTCCCGGAGAAACATCCGCAGTTTATCGGTCTTTACGAAGGCATGTCCAGCAGGGATTATGTAAGGGAACGTATCGAGACCGCAGGCGGTCTCTTGTGTCTGGGCGCCTTTATGACGGACTTTAATCTGGGAGGGTTCACGGCCAAGCTGGATGACGACAGGCTTGTCAGGGCAATTGACGCAAGGGTACGGATCAAGAACCATTACTACAACCAGGTGGACCTCAAGGATTTTATTGAGGGGCTGACAGAAAAACTTCCAGCAGGGTCGCCGGACAGCTTCGATATCCGGCCAGCCATAGAATCCTGTACGCACCGTAAATCGGCGGCCTTCGAGCCTCAACCGGGAGAGAAGCTCACTGTCCGCCGTTTTTACGACCGCATGGCGCACTTTATCGAGACGGATGACATGGTCCTGGCCGACACGGGCGGTGCGCTCTTTAGTATGGGAGAGGTCTTTATGCCCGAGGACGTGACGTTTATCGGGCAGGCATTCTATTGCTCTATCGGTTATACGGTGGGGGCCGTGCTCGGAGCCGGTCTTGCCGCGCCAAAGCGGCGTGCCGTCGTATTCGTGGGCGACGGGGCGTTTCAGCTCACCTGCCAGGAATTGTCAACGGTCATACGCAACGGTCTTAACGCAATCGTGTTTGTGATTAATAACGACGGTTATACCATTGAGCGGCTTATTACCGACGGGCCGTACAATGACATACAGCCGTGGAAGTACCATCTGCTGCCACAGGTATTCGGCGGCGGCTGGGGATGTGAGGTGCGCACGGAGGGCGAGTTGGAGGATGCGTTAGAGAAGGCAAGGAGGAATAAGGGTCTCTCCCTTGTTGAGGTGCACTTTGACAGGTTGGACTGCAGCGAGTCGCTGCGCCGTGCGTGCGAGCAGATGGCCGCTCAGTATAAGCGCACGAATCCTAAATAAATTTCTATTGCACGGGGGAATGACTTCAGGCGACGCCCGCCTTGGGTTTGCGGGTCTTTCTCTTGGGTTTGGCAAGCAACTCCAACGCCACCTCCGCCACTCGTTGTGGTTTTATCTGTTGCATGCAGCGGTGGTCTGTGGGGCAGGTCTTGAGGTGGCAGGGGGCGCAGTCTATGGGAGCCCTTACAACCTTACCCACCTCTTGTTTTGTCTGGGTGTATCTGGGGTCTGTCGGGCCCATTATGGTGACCACAGGCTTATTCAGGGCTACGGCAAGATGCCTTGGACCTGAGTCGACCGTTATCAGCAACGAGCACTTCTTGACCAGGGCCTTCAGCAGTCCGAGGCAGATGTCGTTGTCTTTTGACAGGTTGACGATGTCTCCATTGGCCGCGTTCTCTATCTTTTTGGACAGGTCTTTTTCCTCAGGGCTGGTTGCAAGCAGCACGTGGCAGTTTAGCTTCTTACGTAGTATAGTGGCGGTCTCGGCAAAGCTCTCCACATTCCAGAACTTTGAGGAACCGTAAGACGCCCCCGGATTCATAAGCAGCGTGGGTTTTGAGCCCGTTATTCCGTACTTCACAAGGAGTTTGTCTATTTTTTCCTGACTTTTAGGTGTTACAAAGACTTCTGTTTTTTTCGAGCCCACCCGGCAGCCGATGCTGGAACAGAGTCTGAGATAATACTCTCCCATGTACGTGGGCAAGAAGCGTCCGTTCTCCTTCGGCCTTTGGACAGGGTCGGTGAGAAGCCAGGAACGGTTATCCCGTGCGTACCCTATCCGCTTGTTTACCCCGGCAGACCATGATATAAGGGCGGAGCTGAGAGAATTGGGTAAGATAAAACCAAGGTCGTACTTCGCTTTTCTGAGTTTTCTTACTAACGAGAGATATTCTTTTGCCTGTTTGTGCTTTGCCTTGGAGTCGTACTCTATGACTTCGTCAAACCACGGCGCACCGTCCAATATACTTTTAACGTAGGGTTTTAAGAGGAGGGTTATCTTTGCGTTGGGGAAATTTTCCCTGACACACCTGAATGCAGGCGTTGCCATTACTACGTCACCCACCCAACTGGGGGCGGTTACCAGAATGTTATTTACATTTTTCATTTTCCCAGTCTGACCTCACCGCGGTAAAACTATTATATCTAAATGAGTAGTGTTTGCAACCAGCTTTATTGAGATGTCCGGACAGTTCTTTGTCGACCTGGATGACACTGTCTTTGGCCGTTTCCCATTCCTCTGCAGGCATATCTTCTATAAGGCGTGATAGAGAGGAATACATATCACGCACGGAGTCTTCAGCATGGGCGTTTACATACCATGGGAATGTCTTTTGAAGTTTTGAAATGAACAGGTTGTGTTCGGGGCCGAAGTCCAGGCACGAGGCCTCGGTAAAGTTTTCCAGTTGCCGCAGCTTTTCAAAGTCGATGTACCCGCCCTTGAGGCTCATCTCATATGCGTCCGTCCCGGGGAACGGATAGAAGATGGCCCAGCGAAAGCGTCCCGGTCTTGTCTTGCCCAGGAGTTTTATTGTGTCCATAACATCGTCTTTTGTCTCGTAGGGAAGCCCGATCATGACGAAGGCCGAGGTATGAAGGTCGTATTTATGGGCCGCGTCAAAGGCCCGTATTATCTCTTCGTCGCTCATCGGGCGGCGGAGTACCTCCCGCCTTATTCGGTCGCTACCGCTCTCAAGGCCGAATTTCACGATGCTGCAGCCACCCTCCTTGAGCAACTTGGCCCTCTCTTCGTCGAAGGCCCGTACGTGGGCGTTCACCACGAACGGTAGCTTTGTCAACCTGGGATATTCGGCACAAAATTCCCTGAGAAATTTCTTGTCAAAGGTGAAGATGTCGTCGTCGAATATAAAGGTCTTTATGCGCTGGTAAGCGCCGAGCAGATACCTTATCTCATCCAGCACGTCTTTAAGGTTGTGGCGGCGGATGTAGCCTATCTCAGACGTGGAGAGATCACTCCTGTAGCGTTCGACTATCTTGTGGTTAAAACAGTAACTGCACTTGAAGGGGCATCCCCTTGAGCCCATCAGCCTCACCCATCCGTCCTCTTTGTCTATCATGTGCTGGAGGTCAAAGAGCTCATAGTCCTTCCTCGGCAGTTTAGACAGGTCGATGAAGGAGCGGACGTTGTTTTGTATTACCTTGCCGTTGGTCCTTGCCCATATGTTGGCGCTGGTTGAGGTGTCCTCTCCTCTTTCTATCCTCGTTGCCAGCTCAAGCACGGCCTCTTCTCCCTCACCCGTGCAGGCGTAATCGAAACACTTCTCCTTCATTACCTCCCCGGGCACAAGGGTCGGGTGAACACCACCTATAACGATGGGTATGTCGGGAAAATTTTTCTTTATGAGTTGTGCCGTACGCAGTGCGGTAGGGTACTGGGGGGTCACTACAGACATGCCTATCAGTCCCGGGGCGTAGTCCTGTACGTACTTCTTGATCTCCTCGTCTCCTGGAAGCTCATGTAATTTCTCGTTCAGGTTCAGGAGCCTCGTGGTATGCCCGTGCTGCTTGAGCACTGCGGAGATGGAGGCCAGCCCGAAGTTGAACCCCACCTGGGTATTGATGTTCGGATAGATGAAGAGCACTTTCATGGTAACTTCGTCTGCGCGACTATACTGTCATTACACTTCATATCGGGAGACTGCTTAAAAATCCTGTACAATTGTCATTCTGAGGGAGTGAGGACGACCGAAGTCACGTAGGGACAGGGCTTGTCCCTGTCCGCGGACAGCCACGAGGGCTGTCCCTACAAAACACAAGATTTTCGCCGAAGGCTGAAAGCCCACCGGTTTGTTTGGAGGGCGAATCCGCCTCTGGCGTGACTTCGCTCAAAAACTCAGAATGGGAAATGGCATTTGCTGACTGCTGCGGAGCATTCGTCAAATGTCAAGAAACCAATGCAATTGCGCCCATGAGGTCTTCGACTATTAAATCCGGGTCTTCCGGCAGATTAAAGCCGTCCTCGGTGGGCTTTATCAATATGGTCCTGCAGCCGGCGGCCTTGCCGGCCATTATGTCGACAGGGGTGTCGCCAATCATTATTGACCTTGTGAGGTCTATGTCGTGCTCCCGGGCCGCCTTTTCGAGCATCCCGGGTTTGGGCTTGCGGCACCGGCAGTCAACGCTGTACGCCTCTACGGTCCCGTCGGCTAAATGGGGGCAGTAGTAGATTGCGTCTATACGCGCGCCTTCTCTGGAGAGTAT
>JAZGAY010000236.1:0-3650 GCA_036475985.1 Candidatus Brocadiales bacterium | reverse complement strand
GCGATCGGGATAGCAATAGGATTTTCTTCAGCAAACATTGTTTGTCCCAGGATAAGTCGGGGGCTTACACCCCTTCTCACAGACCCAGCTACAAAAAATAATTGGGATAACAAAGCAGAAAAAAGCGGATTGGTGCTCGCGGCAGCCTACTAATGAAGAGACCTGACATCCCCAAAGAAGCAACACACGTAGAGTACTTTGAAAAGCTGGCATTACAGCGAATAAACAACTCGCCAATGGCGCGCATCGAAGGGCTGAACTTCAAGGTACAATTTGAGATTACCGGCGAAGATGAAGGGAAATGGACACTTGTGCTGGAGGACGGCAGGGCAAAGGGGGTAATTGAGGGAAACGGAATAATACCGGACTGCACCCTGAGTATGAGTGGGGATGTCTTCATGGGTATAGTGAGACAGGAAATAAACCCTCAACAAGCATTTTTTGAAGAAAAAATAAAGGTGAGCGGCGATACCATGCTTGGCTTAAGGATGGCCGTACTTGCTTCATATCTTTAGGGAACAAAAAGGGAGCCGTTGATTACAAAACGTATACTTAGGGGCTTTCTTTTAGCAGCCATTATTCTGGTAACGCCGTGTTTGACCCTACATGGGCTCAAGGCCGAAACGCCTAAGAGCACCCTGGCCGAACTGGACGCACTCTACGACGGACGTTCAGATACGGACATGGTACGGCAAATAACAACAAATTGTGATAGACTCCTGGCCGATGACCCGGGGGACTACGAACTCCTGTGGAGATGTTCCAGGGCATATTTCCATCTTGGCAGGGAGGCATCGACAAAAAAAGAGAGGCTGGAGTTCTATAACAAGGCCGTTGACGCGGGCAAATCGGCAGTCAAAGCCAATAACGACCGTCCGGAGGGCCACTTTTGGCTTGGCATCAGCATCGCCGCCGTTGGGGAGACCAGCGGGATACTGAAGAGCTTGGGGTCCGTCGGCGACATTAAAGAACAGATGGAACGGGTAATCGCCATTGATGCCACCTATGAGGAAGGCGGAGCCTATCGCATCATGGGAAGGATAGACCATAAGGTCCCCTGGATCTTTGGCGGCAGGAAGGCCAGAAGCCACGAGTACTACCAAAAGGCCCTTGCCGTGGCACCGGACAATACGTACACCCGTCTCTTCCTGGCTGAACTTCTACTGGACGAGGACAAGAACGACGATGCCCGCAAGGAACTGAGATTCATCATCGACACGGGCAACAGGCCGGAGTGGGCGTACGACATAAAGGTTAACAAGGAAAAGGCACATAAACTGCTTGAAGAAATAGACCAGGAAGAACTCTCTGAAAAGTATTTAGAATGAAGGAACTGCTCGAACAAGACATCAACGTCAACAATATGCCGGGAACTTCCAGGCATAAGCCGCTGCATTCCCTGAAAGACGCAAGGTGGTTCACCGCCTCAGCGGACGACTGGCTGGCGCATGTCATATCCATCCACTTCGACCCACAAAACGGTACGCCTTACTGGTTGGAGAAGGAGCGGGAACTGAGTCTCGACGCAAGGCGTGATATACGCACCGTGGAAGACCTGAAAAGATTTGGGCCCATGATAGAAGAAGACCTCAGACGCCACCCGGTAGAGCACTTTATACCCAGGTACATACTGAAGGACAAGACCCGGCTGGTGTTGGGCGAAACGGCAGGTACCACAGGAAGGCCCAAGGTCACCGCCTATTTGTTTAATGAGTTTTATACGGTGTTTGTAGATTGGTTCCGGGTGGTAGCGGAGCTACGAAACTTCCCGAAGGGGTGTAACTGGTTGTGGGTAGGGCCCAGCGGGCCGCACATAATCGGCAAGGCGGTGGGGCTTGTGGCAAGGAGCATGGATAGTATGGAACCTTTTGCCATAGACTTCGACCCCAGGTGGACAAAGAGGCTCAAAAAGGGTTCGATGGGTCACAAACGCTACCTTGACCATAATATAGAGCAAGCCACTAACATATTGGATATACAGGAGATAGGCGTGATATTCGCCACACCGCCAACGCTGCTGGAACTTGCTGCGAGAATGACGGAGGAGGCGAGGCTAAAGATACGTGGCATCCACTACGGGGGCGTTTCTATTGAAAAGTCCCTGCTGAAACGCTTCAAGGAAGAACTTTTCCCCAATGCAGTTCATATCTCAGGCTACGGGAACACGCTGTTCGGTCTGGCCCTTGAGATTGAAGGGTCCGAAGAGTTTAACCTTGACTATTATCCCCCGGGTCCGAGGATGATACTCCAGGTGGTCTCTGCCGAAGACGGTCTCAGCCCCTCGATGGAGAGACTCTCCCAGGTGGTAGACTATGGCAGGGAGGGTCAGGTGGTCTTTCATAGGTTAGACGAGAGCTTTTTTATCCCCAATATGTTTGAGAGGGACAAGGCGGTCAGAATACCACCCGGTCCCACCGCACGGGACCTGGGCATAGTGCAGGACGGGGTGAGGAACCCGGACACACTGGCACAACTTAGAGAAACAATAAAGGCGGGCTTTTACTAATGAAACTGTCACAGACGAGACCCGAACTCCTTGCGCCGGCCGGAAAGTGGAGCGTACTTGAGGCGGTGGTGGAGGCGGGCGCTGATGCCGTGTATCTTGGAGGCAAGCAATTTAATATGCGGCTGCATCGTAAGGACTTCAACTTCACAAACGACGAACTTGTGCGGGCTGTAGAGTTTGCCCATGGTAAAGGCCGCAGACTCTACGTGACGGTAAACAGCCTGCTCGGCGAGAGAGAACTGGAGGGCTTGGGAGACTATCTGCAATTTCTCTGTTCCATAGACGTGGACGCCATAATCATCCAGGACCTGGCGGTCATATCCCTGATAAGAGAGTTTGAGCTGGACCTGCCGGTACACGCCAGCACGATGATGAACGTGCACAGTGTTGAGGCGGCGGCGGAACTGGTGCGGCTGGGCATAAGCAGGATAATCACATCCCGGGACATCAGCCTGGCACAGGTAAAAGAAATACACGAAAAGGCTCTTGTGGAGGTGGAATATTTTGTACACGGCGATATGTGCTCCACACAGAGCGGGCTCTGTTACTCAAGCGGCGTACTCTTTGGCAAAAGCGCCAACCGGGGGGAGTGCATGAAGCCATGTCGCTGGAACTATACCCTGGTGGGCGGAAGCAACGGCGGGCAACTGGAGGAGCTTCACAACGGCCACTTCCTCGCCATAAAAGACATGTGTCTTCTGAGACACATCCCTGAACTAATCAATGCGGGGGTCTCGTCATTTAAGATTGAAGGCAGGATGCGTACTGCAGAATTCTTAAAGAATCTTGTAGGCATCTACCGCAGGGCAATAGACGCATACCTTTCCTCCCCCTTCACGTATTATCTGGAAGCGGAGGAGTTCGAGCGTCTATATTCCGAGAGGACACGGGAACTTTCAACGTGCAGTGCCTTCTCCACACCTACCTCCAGCACCTTTGACTATGCGGGGGGGAGGGAGCCTTTGTTCCTGAGCCGCGCCGCCAGAGAGGAAAGACTCTCCCTGGATGATGTGTCGAGAAGCCCCTTTAATGGAAACTACGCCGATTCAAATGGTCATCCGGGAACGGAAAAGAAGCTGGCCGTCAAGGTCGGCAGCCCCGCAGCCCTGGAAAGGGCACTGGAGGAAGGAGCCGATTATGTCTA
>JAZGAY010000235.1:0-5207 GCA_036475985.1 Candidatus Brocadiales bacterium | reverse complement strand
TAATCAGTTCAATGTTGTTTATGGTATAGCTCAAGGGGTTATTTACCTCATGCGCAATCCCTGAGACAAGTGTGCCCAGAGAGGACATCTTCTCCGCCTGGAAGAGCTGTTTCTGGGTCCTCTTCAGCTCTTCTTCCATCCGCTTACGCCGTGTAATGTCCCAGAAAATACCCAATATACCAACGGTGACACCTTTTTCGTTTCTTACTGGCGTCTTGACCGTGTAAACAATATATTCTTTCCCGTCCCGGACGTATTTTTCTTCTATATCCTCTGTCTCTCCCGACGCCATAACCCTTTTATCGTCCACCCTGTATTTCTCGGCAAGCTCCTTCGGGTAAAATTCATAATCCGTCTTACCTACGATCTCTCCGGGCTTGATCTTCAGGTCGCGGGCGTAGTTGTCATTACATGAGACATAGACCGAATTCTTGTCTTTGTAAAATATCTTTTGCGGCAGGTTTTCAACCAGTGTCCTGTACTTCTTCTCACTTTCCAGTATCTCTTCCCCCCTGCGGGCCATTTGTTCCGTATATTCCTTCAACCTGCCGGTCATTGTGTTAAAGGAGAGGCTGAGGTCCTTTAGCTCGTCCTTACGTTTAAGTTCTATCTTGTGGTCAAGGTCGCCTCTGGCCACCGTCTCCGTGCCGTCCTTTAATTTTCTGATGTCGGCGCTCAAGTTCCTTGATACAAAAAACGCGACCAGGAAGGCCATAAGCGCCGTTGAGCAGTTGAGGATGATAAACAGGTTACGAATCCTGGCAAGGGGGGCAAACGCAATGTCGTAGTCCCTCTCGGCCAGTATCACCCATCCCGTCTCTTTAACGGGTACGGCCACACCGAGCACCCAGTGGCCCGAGGGATTTTTGTACGTGTCAATCACGGACCTGTTTTCGGCAAACGCCCTTTCTATTACGGCTGTGTCCATAACCTTTTTCGATTGCGAACCTGCTTTGCCACCTGACGTTGCCAGTATAAACTTGTCCTTGTTTAAAATATGAATGTGGCTGTGATTCGTGGATTTTTCCTTATCGCCGGAGACATTGGGAACACTCGTCACCGTGTTCAACAATACGTCTGTCGATATCCTGTTTCCGATAACGCCTATCGGCGTATGAAGGTGCTTGTCGGTCAGCAAGGCAGAGAAGACAATGTCTGGCTCACCGACATCGTCTGTCGGCACTGTCTCCCTGCTAAAAACGGGGCCGGTCTGCTCAAAGTGGAGAAACGGTCGTATGAAATACTGTTTCGCCGATACATCTTTTCCAATCTGACCACTAGACGTCGAGGCGACTATTTTTCCGGTAGTGTCAACTATGAAGATCTCGATAATATCGGGATCCAGACTCCTCTTGTCCACCTCCAGATGCCTGTTCAGATTTTGCCTTACGATATCCGCTTTTTCAACGGGGAGTAACAGTGCCCTGGCAGAATCTCTGATGTACCCGTCCGAACTGAAGTCCACAATCCGAGCCAGGTTTTCACCCAGGATGGAGGCTATATTATTTTTGATGCCCCAGGCCTCCACCTGTAGTTCGTTAAACACGTCTTGCCTTATTTGGCCCCTGACAAAGAAGTAGCAGGCGGTGCCTGCAATCGTCAACGGCAACAGCGCAATCAATATGAACCAGCGAAACTGGTTCACTCCAAAACGTGTTAATATTTTTCTGGGCATACAGCCCTTCGATTAATACGGGTTGCACAAGACTTGCAGTATCCAACCACTCAGGGACCGGACGTCTCCGATATCGGAATTATAACGCTTATGCCCCCTCGCAGGTCGCCCTCCTTGTACCCCATTGCCTGGTCATTGCCGTAATTCCGCTCTATATATGCCTTGACATCGGGGGGCATAGCCTCCGGCGAGGAATGGCACATCAGACATTCTTTTTCCATATACAAGGGCTTCATGTAACGGTAGACCTCCACACCCTCTACCTCGGTTATCTCACCAAAACCCTTTTCCGTTCTATCTCTTTCAAGTGCCTTCAGTGTCCTTTCCTCCCACTCATCGGGACTGTTTCTGGGGTTTCTAACCCTCAGGGCCGTCTGCTTCAACTTGTAGCCCGTCCTGAGACTGAAGTCGTTGGCCACCCGGCTGCCCACAACCGCCGGCACAAGGCCCTTGAAGTAGTAGTTTCCCGTCTCGGGGTCCCGGTTTATCAGCTTCTGGTTCTTTGCAATAACGTTGCGGATAGAGAGAAGCATGGTAGCGCTCGTATCGGCAATACATTCATACATCTTCTCCTTATCTCTCAGGCATTTGCTATGAACCTTTGCGTCTTCTTCCTGTGCCACAACACCTGAGAGCGACACCAGACCGACATAGAAATAGAACACCGTCAGGAACGGCACCGCACGAGACCTGTTACACCTCACAAGTATATCCCTCCATCCCGGCATACAGCCATAAGTCAACGTCCTTCCGTCTCTCACTCGTCAGCCCTAACCTTCTTTTGCAAGTTTACCCATCGCCTCAGGAGCGCTCATATATGGCATTATAACGCCTTTATCCACCACGCCACGGTCGCATAAGTCCATAAGGGCGGCGTCCATGGTCTGCATGCCCATCTGTTTACTCGTCTGCATGGTAGCGGGTATCAGCGCAATCTTTCCGTCTCTTATCTGATGTCTTATGGCCGGCGAGCCCAGCATTATCTCTACGGCGGGCACCCTGCCCTTGCCGTCCTTACGTCTCAACAGTACCTGCGATATAACGGCCGATATTGCGCCCGAGAACATGGTGCGTATCTGCTGCTGCTGGTCACCCGGGAAGGCGTCTATTATCCTGTTAACCGTCTTTGCCGCACCTGAGGTGTGGAGCGTCCCAAACACAAGATGACCGGTTTCGGCGGCGGTCATGGCAAGGCCGATGGTTTCAAGGTCCCGCAGCTCTCCCACCAGGATGACGTCAGGGTCTGCCCTCAACGCAGCCCTCAGGGCCCTGGCAAAGCTCTTTGTGTGTGCGCCGAGTTCCCGTTGATTTATCAGACACTTCTTCGGCTCATACGTAAACTCTATGGGGTCCTCAACGGTTATAATGTGAAGCCTATCACGCTGGTTTATCAGCTCTATCATGGCCGCAAGCGTGGTGGATTTGCCCGACCCGGTGGGCCCGGTAACCAGAATAAGACCCTTGGGCCTTTTTACCAGTTCGGAGAGGATGTCGGGAAGCTGAAGTTCTTTCAGGCCCGGTACACGGTCGGGTATGGGCCTGAACGCTATCGACTCACCCCGGCTCTGGAGATAGGCACTCACCCTGAACCGCGCTACTCCCTTAAGATTTATCGAGAAATCGATTTCATGGTCCTCTTCGAACGTCGCCTTCTGCCTGTCGTTAAAGATGCTGTAGAGGAGGTCGTGTATCTCTTCCCTCTTTAACGCGGGTGAATCCACCTTACGTATCTCACCGTTTACACGCAACACGGCCGGTTCACCGGCACTCAGGTGAAGGTCGGACGCCTCCTGCTCTCTGGCAAAACGCAGAAGCTCGGTTATATCCATTGCCGCCTTTCGCTCTGCCAAACCTATATATACCTCCTCTTAATAACAAAAAAATTATCAGACAACAATAAATTGAGACCTTTTATATGAGAAAGCAAACCCAATACCAACTATTATGTCATTCTGACTACATGCCATTCTAACTACATGTCATTCTGAGTTTTTTGCGCGAAATTTTTGTAGGGACAGCCCTTGTGGCTGTCCGCGGACAGGGACGAGCCCTGTCCCTACATTGCAATCGTCGGGGGCGCCTTATCATATGTCTCCTTCAATATGCCAGATGCCCGGGTCTGATTCTTCACATTTTTACATCCCCCTGTCAAGTCTTTTCCGCCATATTCTTGATTATCGCCGCGAGGTATGCCAGGCATAACCTTTTATGGTAAAAAGCCTTAATAGGTTGAGGCCTTCCCCGGGGACCTGTCATAAGACCTTGTTTCACAGGGAGCTATGACTTTGGGCCGTCTCCACGCCGTGTTTTCAAGAGATATCCCAGGGCCTAAGTCTCAGGATTGAGCCGACTTCGCGGCCAATAGTGAGCTACAAACAATGTAGCACTCACTACAAAATTTGTAGCTTAATATGCCTCCACAAGAGATGCAAGCACCAGTGTATGCAACGACTTATATCATAACCTCTTTACAGTGCGAATCTTATAATATTAGCATTCCGCCTCCCCCCACGGCATCTTTCTGGCATGGAGATTGCGGACTATATATATGGAATATGTGTCTTTAACCCAGAGTAAAGAACCTGTTAAATGATGAACCGAACACTAGTTAGGGAGGCTAAATTGAGGGCCTCGCGGGGTTTCACACTCACGGAAGTTGCAGTAGTGGTAGCAATTGTAGCGATAATAGCGGCTACGATTGCGCCCATTGCCCTGGACAAGATGCAATTCGCGAGAAAGGTCTCCGCCGTAGGCGAGGTTGCGAGTATCGCTACGGCCATTGTTACGCTCTATAACGACACGACAGAGTTCCCCACCAGGAAGGGCACTGAGAGGGATAAAATAGAAGTGCTGAGAAGTGGGAGTGACGTCACTCTCGACCCGGACTTCGCTCCGGGAATAGGCACTCTGTGGGGACTTCCGGAGGTGGATCTGTTAAGCAACCATCTCCTGGTAGACAAGCCCGGCGGTGTTGTAAATGGTTATAAAGACAACAACGGCGTTTGGAGAGGGCCGTATATAGGCGACGTGGGCCAGGACCCATGGGGAAGGAACTATATGATAATCTCCAAGGGGTTCTACGACACCGGCACGGGCGATGCGCCGATCTACGCCTGGGTACTATCCGCCGGGCCCAACGAGACCATAGAGACGAACATAGATTCGGATACGCTAAACTCTAACGCCACCACGGGACTTATAAGCAACAGTGACGACATAGGGTATCTGATGTTGTCCGGCGGCATATAACTGTGCAGTAATGAGAGGCATACGCCGCATTTGCCAGAGAAGTAAGAAGGTATTAAGTGAAAGATTTAATAGTTAGCATGACAACCACATCGGTTGAGGGCAGTTTAACTGGAGGGAGTGGAAAAATGACACAAAACCTTAGAAGCACGGGCGGCTTCACGCTCATTGAGATAGTCATCGTGCTGGCCATAATCGCCGTGCTTGCCGGTATACTGGCCCCGACCCTTACCAGATACGTGGGCGACTCCCGTATCAGGAAGGCCGAGGTGGACGTACAGCATAT
>JAZGAY010000234.1:0-4895 GCA_036475985.1 Candidatus Brocadiales bacterium | reverse complement strand
CTCCGGGAGCAGCTTGCCCATGGCGTCTTTCGTCTCCCCGTTGACAGGGCCTTCACCATCCAGGGTTTTGGCTGTGTGGTAACCGGTACGGTCTCAAGCGGCGAGGTAAAGGTGGGCGATGAGGTAGAAATACTGCCGCCGAGAGAATCTGCACGGGTAAGGGGCATAGAGGTCCATGGGGAAAAGACCGAACGTGCACACCGGGGTCAGCGCGCCGCACTTAATCTCTCAGGGGTCAAGACCGCTGAGATTCACAGGGGGTATCAGCTCTCCATCCCCGGCTATCTAGAACCTGTTCGGATGGTAGACTGCCACCTCCATTACCTTCCCACCACCCGCAGGCCGCTTGTAAACAGAGAGAGGATCAGGTTTCACATTGCAACCAGTGAGGTAATGGGCAGGGCGGTCTTGCTGGATAAAGAGGTGCTCAAACCCGGCGAGGATGTTTTGGTGCAATTCAGGCTGGAGGAACCTGTCGTGGCCGAAAGGCGTGAACACTACGTAATACGCTCCTACTCCCCCTGCCGTACGATCGGAGGCGGGGTGGTGCTAAGGGGTGCGTACACCATGAAACTCAGACGTTTCAAGGAAGAGTCGCTGGCGCCACTAAGGCTGCTCTTTAAGGGAACAGACGAGGAGATCGTAGAGCAGGCCTTTCTGGAGAGCTACATACTCTCTGACGAGGAGGTCTCAAAACACCTGAACATACACCCCTCCAGGGCAAAAGAGATGGTCAACGGACTCACAAAGAAGGGAATCCTCGTGAAAATAAAGGATAATTCAAGGACCTTTAGCGTCCACCGGCAAAGACTGTCAGCCGCGCGGGACGAAATCCTCAAACGCCTGGAGGAATATCACAGGGCCAACCCCATGAAGAGGGGTATAGAAGACGCCGCGCTGCGCACAAAGATGCCAAGAGACATACCCGGCCAACTCGTATCACGAGTCCTGGCCGACCTGGAACAGGAGGGAGTAATCGCCACTCTGGGGCAAAGTATCGCCGTTACCGGCCATAAGGTAAGGCTCTCTGAATCAGACAAAAAGACCATGAGGTCAATCGAAGACACCTTCTTGAAAGACAAGTTTGCCCCACCATCACTGGAAAAAATTATCCCAAAGGATACTGCAGAAAGGGATAGCTTCCGGTCGCTCCTTAACATAATGATAGAGGAGGGCAGGCTGATTGAGGTGCAGCCCGGGCTTTATTTCCACGGCAGGGCCATCGAAGAGCTGAAAGACAGTCTGGAAAGGTCCATACGGGAAAGAGGGTCTCTAACGATTGCGGAATTTAGAGACCTCGTCGGCACCTCACGCAAATACCTGGTGCCGCTCTTAGAGTACTTCGACAGGATACGCCTTACGAAAAGAGAGGGAGATAAAAGGGTTCTCTATACCCGCTAAGAGACCCCTGCAATAACGAAAGAGAAAGCAGAGGTTTCTAGAAGTGATACTCTTCGTTATCCTTGTCGAACGCCTCCGGCGACAGCTTGACGTTCAATTTAATGTCGTTGAAGGTAAGAATCTCTGCAGTGTCTTCTTCCCACAGCCAGAACGTCACCTTGACGGGTAGATGGCTCTGCGTATCGTAGTATTGTATGGAACTGCGGCAGTAGTACCCCTGGTCTTTGCCGGCGTCAGTCATCACAAGCACCAACTTGTAAGCCGGGCGGCCTTCAATCTCGGCTGTGGTGACCTGAGCGGCGGATACCTGGTTGTCTTTGATCGCAGTTTTAAATGCATTGTACGACCTATCAATAATCCCGCCAAAGCCCACCTCCCATATGGAGTGCTTGGTAAACTTCTTCATCCAGAAACCGTCGGGGTCCATCTCCATGGTCCCGAAGATCTTGAGAAAACCCCCGCCCTTGCGGATTATCATCTTATTGTCATACTCCCCGTCTACAAACAGGAGTTGCGTGCCCTTATTCTTGCCGGAGAGCCATTTTAGATATACCTTAAAAGGTTTCTGGAATTTTATTATCGTGCTTTCGTCCTTTATTTGTTCTCCGTCCTCGTAGATCTCTTTATGTATAACGGCCGTATAGTCCTTGAGTTTATCGTAACTCTCCTTGGCCTTGGTTAATATCTCCATGACCTGTTCCGTCTGGTAGAGCAGGTCTCCTTGCTGCTCATCGGTCACTGCCCCTTCACTGTCGCCCGGGAAAGCCCCCCCCATGACAAATAATAAAACTATTGTTATAAACCCGGTTTGAGCAACCCGCAGGTAATTACGACAATGCATTTACAACTGCTCCTCTTTTCAAAAATACCTACTTACTTTTTTCCTTGCTCTCAGCCTCGGTAGCCGCTACTTCTTCCTTGGGCGCTTCCTTTTCTGCCTTGGGCTTTTTCTTTATGCGGACGGACTTGACCTTTGGCAAACCAAACACGGATTCTCCATCGGCCCACCTGCCCTCTGTCTCCAGTATCTTGAGACGCTCGGCCCTTCTATACACATTGCGGGACCTGCCCAACCTGCCCCTTACCACCAGACTCTTATCTATACTCACTTTTTGCTTGCTCCTACTTTATACGGACCGGATAACTGCTCAAAAACTGCCTCCTATTCTCGTACTCAAACGCCCTAACCTGTTTCTGCAGCTCCAGCAATTCCAGGCTGTTCTTTGAACCGAATTCACCAAGGCACACCACCAACTTGTTACCCAACCTGGCGACAAAGGCATCGTACCCCGTGGAACTCTGCAAGAAATCTGCGACCGCTGCCGCCTTTTCAAGGTTCTTCTGTACGTCCGAATACGATATTATCCTTAGAGTCCATGTGTCCGCAAACGCGGATGGTGGTGCGACCGGAGGTGTCGGACTCGCCCCAACAGACTTCTCCTCCAAAGGTGCGGGTGCCTTCGCAACCTGTTTTTCTTTAATCGGCTCAGGCGCCCTGGCAGGCTCCGGCTGTTTACGCTTTGTCTCTGCCGCGGGTTTCCGTTCTATCGCGGGCTGCTCGGGGGCCTTCGCAGTAACCTCTTTCCGCGGGGGCTCAACCGTTCCCAGGCTGAGACCCAAAAAGAACGTCCCAATCGCCAGGGCAACACCGCACACCGCGGCTATTATTATCACAGTCAGAGGTCCCTTGCCCTTGCCCTCACCACCGCGTGGTGGCCTTTCTCCCGGCACATGAAGCCCATCGGCTATGTCCGAGATAACAATGAGCTCTTCGCCTTCAAAAGCAGGGATGTCTTCCGGCACCTTCTCTTTGCCTTCCTTGCCAACAACAGGTATATCACTCCCCTTTGGTGATTGTGAGCCATATACCTCGAAGAAGGTTTTACCCGCCTTACCCTTCGCCATACATAAACTCCTTAAAGCATAACTGTCCAGCGCCCCTCAACTTACAAGAGCAATAGTAATTGCTCCCAAGACTAGTCTTAACCGTGGTTTATAACAAAATACGCTTCAAAGTCAAGCCTTTATTGACAGTGGCTTGAAAAATGATATACTCATTTAGCCTAATATGTCCTACAAAAACAGCCCCCCTATTTTTTAGCGTCATGGTCAAGGAAAAACACGTTCTGGGGAAAATAGAAGAGTTACGCCGCCAGATTCGTCATCACGACCGCAAGTACTATACAGACGCTCAACCTGAGATAACAGACTACGAATACGACCAGCTTATACGCGAGCTTGAAAGGCTCGAGAAGTCCCATCCACAATTCATAACCCCTGATTCACCCACCCAACGGGTAGGCGGAAAACCCCAGGCAGAATTCGCAACCGTCGAGCACCGAATACCCATGCTGAGTATAGACAACGTATACACAGACGAGGAGCTCAAGGAGTTCGCCAAGCGTCTTGACCGCCTCTTAGGCGGGGAAAAGGTAACCTTCGTCACAGAACTCAAAATAGACGGTGTAGCAGTGACCCTTATGTACGAGAAGGGCTTCTTTGTGTGGGGTGCTACAAGAGGAGACGGTTACAGGGGAGACGATATAACCGCAAACCTGAAGACAATAAGAAACGTACCATTGAAGCTTGATTCGCCGGGGGAAGGAATCGCCTCATTGGAGGTGCGGGGTGAGGTCCTCCTCGGGTACAAGGACTTTCAGGCACTGAACTCGGAAAGAGAAGACAGCGGCGAGCCCCCGTTTGCAAACCCGCGAAACGCCACGGCAGGGTCTCTGAAGCTGTTAGACCCGAGGATCGCTGCAAAGAGGCGCCTAAGATTCGTCGCCCACTCCATAGGATACTACGAGGGCGTGGCCATCGACAACCAGATGGACTGCCTGAACACCTTCAAAAAACTCGGCCTTCCGGTAAGCCCGCACAACAGGCCCTGCAAGGACCTGGAAGAGGTCCACAGGTATTGTGAAGTATGGAGGACCGGAAAAACAGACCTGCCGTTTGAGGCGGACGGAATAGTTATAAAGGTAAATTCCTTTCGGCAATGGAAAAAACTGGGGGCGACCAGTAAGGCGCCGAGGTGGGTGGTGGCATACAAGTATCCCCCGGAACAAGCCGTAACACGGGTAAAGAAGGTGGCCCTCCAGGTGGGAAAGACAGGTGTAGTCACGCCCGTGGCCCACCTTGAACCCGTTCATCTGGCAGGCACAACGGTGAGCCGTGCCACCCTGCACAACTTTGAAGAGATGGAAAGGAAAGACATACGCGTGAACGACTTTGTGGTCGTGCAGAAGGCCGGAGAGATAATCCCGCAGGTAGTAAAAGTCGTAACAGAAAAGCGCACCGGCAAGGAACACGTCTTTAAACCGCCAAAGATTTGTCCCGAATGCGGCGGGGAGGTAAGCAGGAAGGGGGAAGAGGTGTACCTGCGGTGCCACAACCCGCTCTGTCCCGCCCAGGCCAAGAGACGCATACAATATTTTGCAAGCCGGAAGGCTATGGATATCGAGGGGCTGGGGCCCGCGATAATCGACCAGCTG
>JAZGAY010000233.1:0-6494 GCA_036475985.1 Candidatus Brocadiales bacterium | reverse complement strand
TCCAGGTCCTCCCTGGTAAGCAGCACCTGGGCCGCATGGTAGCCCCCGGTCTTGAAACAGTCGTCATAGGCCCCAATCAATTTGCTCTGGCCTACGGCGGCTGCGGCCTGTGTCTCGGGTAGTGTGGACGGTCTCTTACGCATGCCAAGCTCGCCCATCCCCGCACCAACGGCACCGGAACTTACGATAACGACCTCGTAGCCGCGTTTCCTTAAGCCCACTATCTGCCTGGATATAGCAGCTACCTGGGCCGTATCCAGGAGGCCGTCCTTCGTGGTAACGACGCCGGTGCCGACCTTCACCACCAGCCTCTTCATCGCGGATAGAAGTGTTTTTCTGTCGTGTACGTTCATAAAGTTTTTCTATAAGTCTATTGACATTTAAGCACCTTGTGATATTATCGGCCCCAATCATTGGGATAACAGTCTTGGGGGCGTTTATCGTTAGATTATAGTGTTATCTTTTATAAACTCAACCTGTCCTTCCCAAAGGAGACAAAAATGGCTAAGAAAAAAGGCTCGGGGGAAATTTTGGTAGTAGGAAGTAAGATAAAGGAATATATAAAGCGAAACGGATGCATGACTTCCGGAGAGCTCATTGGCGCGCTAAGCTGCAAGGTTGAGTGTCTTCTGGACAGCGCCATTGAAAGGACGAAGGCAAATAAGAGGAAGACTGTCGGTCCGAACGACGTATAGTCTCGATTCACTGGTTGGTGTCCAAATAAATTTTTGTGCCTTTACTGATAATCACGGTGAAAGAAAGATCTGCCGTGGGGGGTTCAGCAAGCGTCTAGTTTCTGCTTGAGGAGTTCGTTGATAGACTTGGGGTTTGCCTTACCCTTGGTCTGACGCATTATTTGGCCGACCAGGAAGCCCTGTGACGCCTTTTTCCCCTTCCGGTAATCATTAACAGCCGCCGGGTTGTCGTCCATGATCTTCTGGACGAGCTGTTCCAGCTCTCCTTTGTCACTTATCTGGAGAAGCCCTTTCTCCTCGACTAGCTCGGCGGCATTCTTACCCGTCCCGGCCATGTCCACAAAGACGCCGCGGGCGACAGACATGCTGATGGTTCCTTCCTCAACCATCTTCGACAGCTCAACCAGAGACCCGGGCTGCACCTTGAAATCCCTTATCTCTACCCTTCTTTCCTTGAGTTCTCTGAGCAAGTCATTCGTTATCCAGTTGCACAGGGACTTGGGGGCATGGTAGAGTTCTACAGACCGTTCAAAGTAGTCCGCCACCGCCTTGTCTTCCGTGAGTACCCCTGCATCATAATCCGAAAGGGTGTACTCCTTCACAAACCGGTTCCTCCTGGCAATTGGCAGCTCCGGGAGCGCACGTCTTAGTTCATCAAGCAGGCTTTCGTCTACCACCATTGGGGCAAGGTCCGGCTCAGGGAAGTACCTGTAGTCATGGGCCTCTTCCTTGGTGCGCATCCGCTCCGTCCGCCCTCTTACCTCGTCCCACAGCCGGGTCTCCATGCCTACCTCTTTTCCTGAGTCCAGTAGCTCGGCCTGGCGGCCCGTTTCAAATTCCAGGGCCTTGAGCACCGCCTTCATAGAATTGAGGTTCTTCATCTCCACCCTGTTGCCCAATTTCTCCTGGCCCGCGGGCCTCAGGGATATCGAGGCCTCGAACCTCAGAGAACCCTCCTGCATCTTGCAGTCGGAGACCTCGTTGTACAGCAGGATGTTCCTCAGGGCCTGCATGAACCCGTCAACCTCTTCAAGACCCCGCATGTCCGGATTGGTGACCATCTCAAGGAGCGGGACGCCGGCACGGTTAAAGTCTACCAGGCTGTAATCGGCCGAGGGGGCCTCCGGATGGATGAGCTTGCCTGCCTCTTCCTCCAGGTGGACGTTGTTTATGCTTATCCTCTTCATTTTGCCATTAATATTTATGTCAACATATCCGTCCACGCCCAGGTTGAGATGATTCTGCGATATCTGATAGTTCTTCGGCAGGTCCGGATAGTAGTAGTTTTTCCGGTCAAACGTACTGAAAGGGTTTATCCTGCAGTTAAGTGCCAGTGCGGCCCGGAGACTGTATTCCAGGGCCTTCTTGTTCAGTACGGGAAGAACGCCCGGCATACCAAGGCACACGGGGCAGACCTGGGTGTTGGGGGGCGTGCCAAAGGCCGTGGAACATCCGCACCAGAGCTTCGACGCAGTCGCCAGCTCCGCATGGGTCTCAAGGCCTATGACGACCTCATATTTCATTGAACTAAAACCTTCCGTGCCTCAGTTTCTTCGATAAGGCGTCTATATGTTCATACTGCAGGCCTGTCCCCTTCAGGGCCTCGATGGTCTTATTAATATCGTAGCCTACCTTTTTGACCTCAACCTTACCGTCTTCCCAAACGGCGTAGGATGCCTCCGGGCTGTAGCCGCTGGGGAAACCCACACTGCCCGGATTGACGACAAGGGTATTGTTCACTTTCACCTCCATCGGCATGTGGGTATGGCCCAAAAACACAAAGTCGGCATCCACACCCTCCAGTTCCTTGGTCATGACCTCTGGCGGGGTATCGGGCGGCAGGAAGGTGCAATTGTCTCCCGTCGGTGAGCCGTGGGACAACAGGAACTTGAAACCGTCTATTTCCACCTCTTCCACCAGCGGCAGGTCTCTCAAGAACTGTTTTTCTGTTTCGTTTAAGATTCGCCGCATGTACTCCTTTCCGGGCTCGGCCAATTCGCTGTACTCCGGCGGGCAGCAGCAATCCTCTCGCAGCCCGCTTGCCGCATCGTCGTGGTTTCCCCTTACAATCTTGTCGGAGATTGAACGCACGATCTCAATTATCTCCTTCGGGTTGGGGCCGTAGTTTACAAGGTCGCCCAGGCAAAAAATCTTGTCTACCCCCTTTTCGTTCTCGCGGACGGAGGATAGTGCCTGGATGTTTGAATGAATGTCAGATATTATCAGTATCTTCATAAGACAGTCCCCGGCCTCCTTAAGTGGTAATTGGTCTCTTTCTGGAAGGCGCGGGCAACCTTCAGGAGTACTGGTTCATCAAAGTGCTTCCCCATCAACTGCAGTCCGATGGGGAGATTGTTCCGTGTAAAACCACACGGAATGGAAATCCCGGGTATCCCTGCCAGATTTGCCGGGATGGTGAATACGTCGGAAAGGTACATCTCCAGCGGATTCTCGGTACGCTCACCCAACTTAAACGCAGGCGTTGGCGAGGTTGGGCCCAATATAAGATCAACCTTCTCAAAGGCCGACAGAAAATCCTGTTTAATAAGGTTTCTCACCTTTGAGGCCTTCAGATAGTAGGCGTCATAGTAGCCGGAGCTGAGTGCGTATGTGCCAAGCATGATCCTGCGCTTCACTTCGCTGCCGAAACCCTCCGCCCTGGAGCGGCTATACATGCTGATGGTCCCGTCCGATGATGGCGTCCTGTAGCCATAACGGACACCGTCGTACCGGGCGAGGTTGGAGCTGGCCTCGGCAGTGGCAATTATGTAATAGACGGCCACGGCGTACTGTGTATGTGGCAGAGAGACTTTGGCAATGCTGGCACCGAGGTCCTTATACGTCTTAACGGCCCTTTCTACTGCCTGCCGTACCTCATCGTTCAGGCCCTCTGCAAAATATTCCCCGGGGATTCCTATGCGTATGCCATCTATCGGGTCGTCAAGGGTTGAAAGGTAGTCCGGCACCGGCAGGTCGGCGCAGGTGGAGTCCCTCTTATCATGTCCTGCGATTGCCTGGAGCAAGAGGGCTGCGTCCCTGACGTCTCTGGCAATTGGCCCGATCTGGTCAAGCGACGACCCAAAGGCCACCAGACCGTAGCGGGATACCCTGCCGTAGGTGGGTTTCATGCCCACCACGCCGCAGAGGCCCGCTGGCTGCCGTACAGAGCCGCCTGTATCACTACCGAGCGCCATATAGGCCATTCCGGCGGCAACCGCCGCGGCCGAGCCGCCACTGGAGCCTCCCGGGCTGCGGCCCGTATCCCAGGGGTTTTTTGTGGGTCGGAAACTCGAATTCTCTGTAGAGGAGCCCATTGCAAATTCGTCAAGGTTCGTCTTTCCCACGACAACGGCCCCTTCCGCCTTCAACCTCTCCGTCACGTGGGCGTCGTACGGGGGAATGAAATTACACAGTATTTTGGAGGCACAGGTGGTTTTTAGACCCCTGGTGCAGATGTTGTCCTTGACGGCAACGGGTATGCCCGCAAGAAGCCCGGGCCTTTCACCCCTCTTTATTTTTTCATCAATCTCCCCTGCCGTCTCAAGGGCCACTTCCTTGTTAAGGGTAAGGTACGCACCTATCAGGGGATCTTTTTCTTCCACCTGACGGAAGACATCGTCCGTGACCTTTTGGGCGGTAATCTCTCCGGAGGCAAGTTTTTCTTTTAACTCAAAGGCCGTAAGCTCGCTGGTAGTGGATGTATCCATATTCTTTGTCGTGTTGCAATCCAGGACGGAATAAAACTCAGTCTATTACCTTTGGCACCTTAAAGAAGTCCTCAGCCCTGGAGGGGGCGTTCTTCAGGGCGTCTTCAAGCCCTATGGACGGTCTCGGCACGTCCTCACGAAGCACGTTCTTTGTGGCGGTGGCCGCATAGGCCATGGGTTCTACCTGGGACGTGTCCAACTCCTTGAGCTTTTCTATGTACTTTAATATGTCCTCAATCTGTGTCGTGAAGAGTTCTCTCTCCTCGTCGCTGAGTTCCAGCCTGGCCAGGAGGGCTACGTGTTCAATGGTCTTTTTGTCAATAAGGGCCACAAAACTCTCCTAAAAGATATTCTCTACGTGAACGCCTTCCTTAACACGGTCAATGACGTCCAGGGGCTCATGTCCGTATTTTTCTTCAAGGGCATGTGCGGCCCTCAGTTCGTGTTTGTCGTGGGGACACATGCTCTTGAATTCCTCCAGGGACAGCCTCTGTATAGCTGTCGAGAGGTATGTACACAGGCCTTCCTCATAGTCGGCGATATCGCGTCCAAACCTGTTCCGGTTTGCGGCCCTCAACTCTTCCACCAGGAATTCCCCGTACTCAAAACACAAAAACGCCATAAAGAGTCTGGCGTCATCCAGGGTGGAAAAGCCCACCCTCTCGTGGAATACAGATTTTCCCATGAGTTGAAAGAACGGAAGCCCTTCCTTGCTCAGCTTTTCGGTCGCCAGCCTGCAGAACTTGTTTAGGGAGTGGGTGACCACACCCCTGGTGCAGCAGCTTCCTCTCACGCCCCATGCCAGCCAGGGCTTGTCTTTTAGTATGAAACATAGACTATGTTTTATTTCGTCTACGTACTCAAGCGAAAAGTTGAGTTCTCTGCCCTCCGTCTTCCAGTCGGTTACGAACTCTCTGACAAGACGATACATTCTGGGGTTGTCTCTGTAAGGGTTATGAAAGGCCTGCCATGATATCAGGCAGTGGAAGTATTCGTGCAAAAACAGGCAGTCAAGGCGTGTCTCGTCGAACTCAAAGACGTCGTCGGAAAGAAGCGTGAGATTGTAAAAGGGCCTGGGCCTTCTGGAGACGTCAAAACCTCCAGGGAACACAAGAACGTCAAAATCAGAAAATTCCAGGCCATACTTAAACCCTATAATTTCCAGCCGGCCAAGCGCCCCTTGGATGAGCTCCTGTCTTCGTCTGGTCAGCTGGCTGCAGGCAGTACGCAGGGAGACCGTCCTTATCGTTTGACAGGGACTCATTACCCTAAACCACCTTCACCACCTTTCCCGCCTTTAGGCATCTGGTACAGACCTTCATCCTGGTTATAGTTCCGTTATTTAGCTTGGCCCTTATTATCTGGAGATTGACCAGGAACTTTCTCTTGGTCTTGCCGGTTATCTTGCGGCCGGCGCCACCCTTTCTCTTGGCCATACCCCGGCGCGCATAGGCGTAACCGGTCATGGTACCTTTCCCACATACGTCACAAGCCCTGGACATCTCAGACCTCCAAGTCGGTAGTATCAAATTTGCGTGTTTTCAATATGTACTATAAATCCCGTATTTTCGCAAGAAAAATACTGCTTACGCAGCCCTGAGGACAAGGCAAGAATGAGGTATCTTGCTCCAAAATCTGTTGACAGGGCAGGCAAATTATGAAAACATGTGGTTATGTCGTTCGTAAGAGCGTTATCTACGGGGGCATACGTTATATATGGAGGTGAATGTATGGGAAGGTTCTACCCTGTAGTTCTGGCTGCAACACTTATATTGTCCATGCTTTGCATAGAAGCCCCTGCCTTTGGAAAGGAAATATACGAATCCGACAGGAGTGAAGAGAAGGTCAAGGACACCATGCAAATCCTGCAAGAGGGCCTGGACGAACTCGAAGAAGCTGTGCTGAGGGATGACATAGATTTGGCAGTCAAGATTACGCACGAAATCGAAGAGGCAGCCCACTTTGTCTGTGATATGGACCTTTCACAATCCACGCTGTCAAAGGAAGAGCAGCGGGAGTTCGAGAGGCTAAGAAAGACCATGCACAAGCGGATGCACGATCTGACTGATGCGGCGGATAATGGCGATACCGA
>JAZGAY010000232.1:0-2476 GCA_036475985.1 Candidatus Brocadiales bacterium | reverse complement strand
ATTCCACGTCCGGAATCCTTCAACGTAACTGTTGCCACCCTCCAAATACGCAGGTATGGCCCAGGCAAGCAAGGTAATAAGGAGCACAAAAACGCCCAACAGACAATCCTTACTCACCAAGAACCTCAGGTCACGACAGTACACAAGATAAAAAAAGATGATGGCCGGCGGGAAATAGAGCGTCAGAGGTCCCTTGTTGAGTACCATTAAACCCATCGCAAAACCCGCCAGGAGCAGGTACCGTCTCTGCTTGTATGTGTAGCCATAGTAAAATGATGCCAGGGCCGAGGTCATGAAAAAGGTATGCATGACGTCCAGGCGTACTTCGCGCGCATAGGTGAGAATCTTGGGGAAACACGCCACCATAAGCGCGGCCATCAGGCCCGCCCGCCAGCCATAGAGGTTCTTACCAAGGAAGTACGTAACCAGCACGATCCCAAGCGCGCACACCACGGAAGGCAGACGCGCTGTCGTCTCTGTCACTTCGCCTGCCGCCTTACTCAACAAGGCCACAGTCCAAAAAAACAGGGGTGGTTTGTTCCAATAAACCTCCCCCCTAAAATACGGCACCACCCAGTGGCCGTCTTCCAGCATCTCCTTTGACACCTGGGCGTAACGGAGTTCCGAAGTGCCAAGCAGGCTGGTCGTACCCAGACGCGGGAGGTATAGAAGGGCGCAGAACATAACTAATATTAAAATATGTGAACGGCTACTCTGGAGATATTTCATTGGAGGATGCGTAACCGGATAATTGTCATGACTTAACGACTACTCCCGGGGCAAGGAAGCGTCATCCAGATTTTTTCAACCCATCGCAGCAGAGCATACTAATGACGGTACGCGATTATGTCAAATGATTTGTTTTTGCTTGATTATCTGGAAAGCCTTCTGATAGAATTTTCATGGTATGGACACTGGACTGATAACCATAGAGGATCTCAGCCGGATAGACCTCCGCATCGCGGAGATAAAGTCGGTTGAGGACCACCCGAATGCCGACAAGCTGGTTATACTCAAGATAGATGCAGGTGACGGCGTAGAGGGCAGACAACTGGTGGCTGGCATAAAGGGCCATTACAGCCCTTCTGAACTGATAGGCAAGAAGATAATCATCGTGAACAATCTGACGCCCGCAGTTCTCAGGGGCATGGAGAGCCAGGGCATGTTGCTTGCAGCACAGGACGGCCGGAACGTGGTCCTCCTTGGCCCGGACAAAGACATAAGCCCAGGGGCCCCAGTCAGGTAGACCGGTAGCAAACAAGAGAGTACGCTAAAGGGATTGCCATCATGGAACACACGAGATGGACAGACGAACTGGAGGTAGTTGACGGTCTCCTCGCCAAGGGAAAGGGCGTAAGGGGTATGTTCGGGAGCAGTGAGGGCCTACAGGAAGAGGCATTTGAGGAGTGGAGGGCCGGCTCACTCGATTTCATAATGGAGCAACTTGGCGAAAATAGCCAGTTATATATGGATTTTCATAGGCACACCAGTAAGGCCACACTGTCGACCTGCAACATAGGGATAGGCATACTCACAGCGGTCAAAAGGTCACTGGTCGAATCGCATGACGAAAAAACTGGACTGTCCACCCTCTTAACCGCCGCAACAAGGTTAAGCCGGGAAGAGGCCCATGAAAAGAAGGCACAATTCTCGAAGGAACCTGGTCTTAGGTTGGAAGACATCGTTCCTGAAGAACCCGCAACCCCAGAAACGAAGATACCACAGCAAGAACCTCTGGCTGAAGAGCCAGTAATTATTGAAGAACAGGGGGCGGATAAACCGCCTTCGAAAGTCCTTGTGAAAAAGGGGGAGCAAAAACCACCTGAGCAACCCCGCTTGAAGCTGGAAGACACCCCTGCGGAAGAAGCGCCCGCAACCGGGCCCGAGACAGCGGAAAAAGAACCCACGGTGGAGAAGCTACGCCCCGTAGCCAAAAAAAACCCAAAAGAAGAACCCTCCGGCACGGCTGACACTTCGACAGTAAGCCACGGGGTGGAGAAGCCGCCGCAAGAAGCCATTGGCGAAAAGGTGTCCGCACAACCGCCTGAACACCCCGTCTCTGAAACACAGGAAATATCTAAAAAACACAGGCAGGTCAAGGATGAGACGCGTAAGGCAGAGTTGCCTTCGGGCATGGACATCCAGGAAGACATACTGTGGCAGGCCCAGGTCCAGCTCTCACAAGGACGCAAGGACGCCGCCGCCGTCCTCTGCGGCGCCGTGTTAGAAGAGATATTGAAATGCTTATGTGTCAAACATAACATCCCAACCAGGGAATGGGACACCATTGGAGACCTCAGCAACAAACTCCTTAGCCAGGGTGTTTATGATGAGTCGACACATAGTAAGTTTATCTCGTGGTGGTACCTGCGGGAAGACGCTCACGCCGTAAACTTTGACGCATACAGCAAGCCCGATGTCGCGGATATGATTAATGGGGTGCATGATTTTTTGAAAAAGTGTTTTTCCACGTCTA
>JAZGAY010000231.1:0-3940 GCA_036475985.1 Candidatus Brocadiales bacterium | reverse complement strand
ATCTTTCTCGGCGGTATGCCCTGTTTCCTTATCCTCGTTGACGGCCTTAATCTTCTGAAACACTACGGCACCGTCGGTGAAATATACAGTATCGCTGCCCTTGAAGTAGTACCTGACCTCCTCGGCCGTCTGACACCGGTTTTCTATAAAGAAGGCGGGGATGTTGCCCAGTTGTTTTACGACCTCTGCTTTATCGGCCTCTTTAAGATTCTGTGGCTGATTGGCCTCGGATTCTTTGACCGTATAGGCAGGGTAGAAGAGAGTAATCAATACGACAGACAGGATAGCAAACAAGATTGATGAGGCACTTCTCATAACTACTTCCCTCCTTTATATCATTACGGTAACGCGCCGTATTATGGGTACGCTAGTATTATATCCAGAACAAAATCCAACCTTTCACACCTACGTAGCAACTTTACCCCCTCCCAATAAAAAGTCAAGAAATTTTAATCACTTTGTGTAGAGCATGTGGGTATGGGTGAAACGACATATATAAAGGTGCGACACTACAGGGTCTAAGTATACATAGACCTTCTTTCAACGAAGTAGAACTTCGTTGTCCACCCTTTTTTAGTTCCCATCCAGGTAGAACTGCACGGTGCGTCAAGAGGCACCCTACTAAAGTGTCCGCCTAAGGCAGAGATGACCCTGCGACACCTCCCAGCCAGGATGAACGTCCTTTAGGGAGCATCTTAGGGTTTGACAAGCTAAACGTTTCGTTTAAAATGCTTCTAACCGTTTCATTCCGCACTAAACAAAGGTATATCGAGGAGAAGCATACAGGTGAGGGTTGCATTACTAAACCCGCCGACGTACAAGGACTTTGACGGGGGTGCGGGCTCCCGTTATCAGGCCAGGCGCGAGGTGACCAGCTTCTGGTATCCGACCTGGCTTTGTTACCCTGCGGGCCTGATCCCGGACAGCCGCGTGATAGACGCACCCGCCGAGCGGCTGGACCTGGAACAAACCCTTCCGCTACTCAAGGGCTATGACCTGGTCGCAATGTACACGTCCACCGCCTCCTTCCCACTTGACCTTAAGACGGCCGAGACCATAAAGGCCACGTACAGGGGCGTCAAGGTGGCCCTTTTGGGCCCCCACGTGAGTATATTGCCTGACCCGGCGCTAAAGGCGGGCGGGGCGATAGACTTCGTGTGCAGGCGTGAGTTTGACTACACCTTGAAGGAATATGCCGAGGGCAGACCACTCGGCGAGATAGACGGCGTCAGCTACAGGAATAACGGCAACATCATACACAATAAGGACAGGCCGTTTATTGAAGACTTGGACGCCCTGCCGTTTGTAGTTGATATATATAAGAGGGACCTCAACTATCTTAACTACACTATCCCGTACCTCCACGACCCGTACGTCTCTATATACGCCGGCAGGGGATGTCCCGCACAATGTATATACTGTCTCTGGCCGCAGACCTTTTCCGGCAACGTCTACAGGGTAAGGAGCCCGGAGAATGTTGTTGAAGAGGTTAAACTGGCTGTTAAACATTTCCCCAGGGCAAAAGAGATATTCTTCGACGACGACACCTTCACCGCAAACAAACCTAGGGCGCGTGAGATTGCGAAGCTCCTGAAGCCGCTCGGCATTGTGTGGAGCTGCTCCACCCGCGCCACACTGGACTACGAGACCATGAAGCTGATGAAGGACTCCGGATTGAGGCTCTTTCTGGTGGGATACGAGTCCGGTAACGAAGAGATCCTCAAGACCATGAAAAAGGGAGTGACACTGGAACATGGCCTGGAGTTTGCGAAGAACTGCAAGAGGCTCAACATAATGACCCACGGGGCGTTCGTAATGGGCCTGCCGGGAGAGACCCCTGAGAGCGTAGAGGACTCTATCCGCTTTGCCCGTGAGGTCGACCCTGACACGATTCAGGTATCGCTTGCCTCGCCGTACCCGGGCACTGAGTTCTATGAGATATGCAAAGAAGAGGGGTATCTGGTTATGGATAATCTGGTGAGCGACAAGGGCTACCAGAAATGCGGCGTGCAGTATCCCGGTATGAGCAGCGAGGAGATTTACGATGCAGTCGTAAAGTTTTACAAGAAATTCTACTTCAGGCCGAGCTATATAGCCAAGACGGTCTGGAGGATGCTGCGCGACAAAGAGGAGGCCAAGAGGCGGCTCAAGGAAGGGTATGAGTTTTTCCGGTTCACAATCAGGAGGAAAGAGGGGGGAAAGTGTAAGACGTGCTGACCCGCGCCCCGGATAGCCCCTTCAGGCGGCAGGCCTCTGATGTACGACAAACCCCTATGAAACCTCAACCGACCGTGTGTAACTCGCTCCCGGTAATACCCGCGCCGTGACCCGGGAGACGAGACACGCTGACACACAACAGTGAAGGCCCTTATAGTAACGGCAGACGATTTTGGCATCTCCCGCAACACAAACGAGGCCATAATCAAGGCCCACGGGGAGGGCATACTCACAGGCGCCAGCCTGGCGGTCACCGGGGAGGCGTTTGAGCATGCGGTGGAGCTCGCCAAGGCCAACCCTCGACTCAGCGTCGGCCTTCATATAGTGCTGGTTCAGGGGAAGTCTGCTCTGCATCACGAAAAGATACCCAGCCTGGTCGATGAGGACAACAATTTCTCTAATAACCCGACGCTTGCCGGACTGAGATACTTCTTCTGCCCATCCACCTTCAGTGAGATTCGCGACGAGGTTGAGGCACAGATAGACAAATTCCTCTCCTCGGGGCTCCGGCTTGATTTTATCAACGGCCATCTCAATATACACGTCCACCCCAGGGTCTTTAACATAATTATGGAACTAACCGGCGACCTCCCGGTAAAAAATTTCAGGCTTCCGAGAGACGCCCTCTTTCGCACACTAAAGTACGACCGCGGCCGGGTTGCCTCGAAGCTCTTCCATCATTTCACGTTTTCGATGTTATCGAGGCGCTGCATAGGTCCGCTGAAACTCAACGGGTTTTATTTCACCGACAGGGTGTACGGGCTTCTGCAGAGCGGAGACATGAACGCCGAGTATGTCTCCTCTCTGATTAAAGATATGCCGGAGGGGATGAGTGAGATGTATTTCCACCCCTGCATTATGCCGTGTGCCGAATACTCCAGGCGGATGCCCGACTACAGCCCGGAAGAAGAACTCGGTGTGTTAACAAGCAGGGAAGTAAAGGAATTGCTGCGTTCCAACTCAATACGTCTCGCGGATTACACGGTGCTGAGAGAAAGAGGCAAGCCGCAACAACACAAATGATGCTCGGCTGCCAAGAACCGGGCACAAATATTATTCCCTGGTCACCCATCCTCCTTCATGGAGACGGAAGGTGTGCCCCCCCCAGGTAACCTTTCGCTCAAAGAGACCCCAACACCAGATGGCAAAAATAACAAGGTCAAACAGGGGCAGGAACAACAGGTGGAAAAGTTCGCTTTTCTCTTCGAGGTATTTTATGTTAATGATTAAGATTGTGAAACACCTTGTGAACCAGTACAGGAGAAACAGGGCTATCGAGAATTCTGAAAAGTTGCTCACCATCATGAGCAACACAGAGAAGGGAGCACCCATGGTAAAGATTCTGAGGAAATAGCCCTTGGGGCGGCACGCCCTGATTGTGCTTACCCATCTCACCAGATGTGAGACCTGGTCCCAAAACCCGCATTTATGCAGCGCGGTATCTATTATGTAGTTCGAGACGTTCAGCCTGTAACCCGCCTTAGCCAATCGCTCTCCCATTTGGTAGTCTTCCGCTATATAGTCTGCCAGCGGTGGAAACCCGCCGATCTCATCCAAGACCTTCTTTCTTACGGCAATGGTGGCTCCAAAACCAAAGTTCATGCCCAGGGCATGGGCCACAAGCGCAGAGGGTATAAAGTCGCAATTGACAAAGAACGATTCTATGGCGGAGACAAGTCCCGGAGGGTTCTTTACCTTATAAACACAGGTCGCACCCCCGACG
>JAZGAY010000230.1:0-3294 GCA_036475985.1 Candidatus Brocadiales bacterium | reverse complement strand
CAATATTTCCAAGCTCGGAACGGGTGATAAGAAGCCTGTTATGTTTCAATATCTCGTACGCGTTCAACTGGGAGGCCTTCATGACCTTTAGGCCGCGGACGTTTCTGGCGGATTTCCATATCATGTTGTCGCTGTCCTCCGCTACAACCAGACAGCTGCCTTCTATGCCAAGGGTCTTCAGCAAGCCAACCATTTTCTTAGTACTGGGCTTGCCAAATCCCAGCTTGTCTATCACCTTTACCTCTGCGTCGAGGAGTTTGCCCAAGATGGCCGAACGCAATGCCTGTTTCCGGGCCTTTTTGGGCATCTGGTATGAGTAATCCCTGGGCTTGGGACCAAAGACTACGCCGCCCTTCCGGAACAGTGGAGAACGCAGCGAGCCTGCCCGGGCCCTGCCCGTATGCTTCTGGGCCCACGGTTTCGCGCCGGTGCCGCTCACCTCGGCCCTGGTCTTGGTCGATGCGGTGCCAACCCTCTTGTTTGCCTCATACATTAATATGGCGTCTTTGAGGAGGGCCATACGCACCTCACCGCCGAACCTGGACTCTTCCAGCTCCAGCTTTTCCACCTCTTTGCCCTTGTTATCGTAGACCGCCAGCTCTATCATGAGCCCTTCCCTTGCTTAACGCTGTTTCTTATAATCACATATCCGCCGTCGGCTCCGGGTACGGATCCCTTTACCAGAAGTAAATTCCGTTCCTTGTCCACCCTTACGACCTCCAAGTTCTGCGTGGTCACCCTGGCATGGCCCATACGACCCGCCATCTTCTTGCCCTTCACCACCCTGGAGGGGTAGGCGCTACAACCGATGGACCCTATCGTCCTGGGCTTTGTGTGGCCATGGCTCTGGGGCGCTCCACTATGGCCCCACCTCTTCATCGGTCCCTGAAAGCCCTTGCCCTTGCTGATACCAATCACGTCTACCTTCTTTGCGCTTTCGAACATGTCCACCTTCAAGGACTGGCCGGTCTCAAGGGCCGGTTCTCCATCATAGGCCACCTCACGGACAAACCTCTTCGGTCCCGTACCTGCCTTCTTGGCATGGCCCACCCGCGGCCTTGTGGACCTCTTTTCCCTCATTTCATCAAAACCCAGCTGAAGGGCGGAGTATCCGTCTTTCTCGGCAGTCTTTATCTGAAGGATGGCACACGGTCCGGCCTCAATCACGGTAACGGGAACCCTGACGCCATCATCCTTGAATATCTGAGTTGTGCCCAATTTTTTTCCAAGCAAGCCGCCTACCATTACACCTTTATCCTTATCTCTATCCCTGCGGGCATGTTGAGCCTGTTTAGCGAATCTACCGTCTTGGCCGTGGGCTCCAATATGTCTATGAGACGTTTGTGCGTCCTGATCTCAAACTGTTCCCTGGACTTTTTGTCCACGTGGGGAGACCTCAGCACGGTATATCTCTCGATACGGGTAGGGAGCGGCACGGGGCCTGAAACCTTTGCGCCCGTTGTCTTTGCCGTCTCTACTATCTCTGCTGCGGCCTGATCCAAGACCTTCTGGTCATAGGCTTCCATACGTATGCGAATCTTTTGGTCGATAACCATGTCTCACTTTAGGGAAAAGAGTCAATGTTACTATCTTATTCCCGTATGTCAACTTCTAAACAATACTTGCGTAGGCTTCCTTGGGCGCGGGCCTGTAGTTGAATGGCTCCATGATATAGCTCCCGCGACCGCTTGTCATAGACCTGAGGGTGGTGGTATACCCGAACATCTCGGCAAGTGGCGCCAGGCCCTTGATTATTCTCACACCACTACCGACACCCAGTTCCTGTATCTCGGCCCTGCGTCCGTTCAAGTCTCCGAGGACGTCGCCTAAATTGACTTCTGGCACTGCCACCTCTATCCGCATTATGGGCTCAAGCCGCACAACGCCGGCCTCTTGCACACCTCTGGTAAGGGCATGCGAAGCAGCTGTGTAAAAGGCGAGCTCGGAGGAGTCTACCGGATGGTGGGAACCGTCTATCAGGGTAGCTTTTATGTTTATGAGCGGATAACCGCCCGAGACGCCTCCTTGGGCTGAGTCCATAATAGCACTCTCTATGTGTCTTATAAACTGCTTGGGGATGGCACCACCGGTAATCTTGTTTTCAAAGATTATCGGATGGGCGTCCTTGCAGGGCTCAAAGATTATTTCCACGTGGCCATACTGGCCATGCCCACCCGTCTGCTGTATAAACTTCTCGTCTATCTCTACGGCCTTTGCTATCGTCTCCTTATAAGCGACCCTGGGCGTGCCTATGTTTGCATCTACCTTAAACTCGCTGAGCATACGGTTCTTCAAGACCTCCAGGTGGAGCTCTCCCATGCCGGACATGATAAGCTGCCCGGTCTCATCATCCGTGTGCGCAAGGAACGTGGGGTCTTCTTTCTTTAACCTCGCCAGGGCATAGACAAGCTTCTCTTTACCTGCCTGGGTCTTCGGCTCGACGGCCATGGATATAACCGTTTCGGGGAACTTCATTGGCTCAAGGAGTATCTGGTCCTTGCGATCGCAGAGGGTGTCGCCGGTAACGGTATCTTTAAGCCCCACCACGGCCACTATATCGCCCGCCACGACCTCCTCCATCTGTTCGCGTTCGTTGGCGTGCATCTTGTAGATGCGGCTCACCAGTTCCATATTCCCTGTCCTGGGGTTATATACCCTTTGGCCCGAACGCAGCTTGCCGGAATAGACGCGCAGGTAGGTCATATCCCCGTGCTTATCGGCAAATATCTTAAAGGCGAGCGCGGCAAAGGGTTCTTCGGGTGAGGGCTTTCTGGTTAATTCACTCTCCTCTTTGGGATGGGTTCCAGACACAGGGGGGATGTCGAGAGGGGAGGGAAGGTAATCACAGATGGCGTTGAGCAGCATCTGTACTCCCTTGTTCCTAAACGCCGTGCCGCAGAGCACCGGGTTAAACTTTGAGCCTACTGTACCCTGGCGGATGGCCTCTTTTATGTCTGCCTCGGTTATGGGCTCCTCCCTCAAATACTTTTCCATAAACCAGTCCACTTCTTCCGCGATCCCCTCTATCATCTTCTCTCTCAGCTCGGCCGCCTCGCTCAGAAGTTTTTCGGGTATGTCCACTTCCTCGTAATTTTTTATCAGTTCTTTCGTCGACTCCGTGTCCTTATACAGCCAGGCCTTCATCTTCACGAGGTCTATGCAACCCGTGAATCCCTGCTCCTTACCGACGGGCATCTGTATAGGTATGGCCTTTGTGCCAAGTTTCTCTTTTATATCTTTGACCACGCGGTGGAAGTCTGCACCAACCCTGTCCAGCTTGTTCACGAAACAGAG
>JAZGAY010000023.1:0-2464 GCA_036475985.1 Candidatus Brocadiales bacterium | reverse complement strand
ACCTTTACGGGCAGTTCGTCCGTGGGTTGGAGGCTCAAGGGCCTGGCAGGTAAAAAGAGGGTGTTGCTGGAGCTTGGCGGGAATGCCGGGGCAATAGTCGACAGGGACGCAGACCTGGAACTTGCTGCCGAGCGCTCGGCCTATGGGGCCTTTGCGTACAGCGGCCAGACCTGCATATCACTCCAGAGATTATACGTTCACGAGGAGGTCTATGACAGGTTCCTTGACCTGCTGGTGGGACATGTGAAGAACCTCCAGACGGGAGACCCGATGGAGGAGGACACCACTATCGGACCGCTGATTACCCCCGATGCCGCAAAGAGGGTGGACGGGTGGTTGAAGGAGGCGGTGTCTCAGGGGGCCAAAATATTAGCGGGCGGCAAATTGTGTGAGAATAGCATTATCGAACCTGCCGTCGTTGTGGATACGCATCCGGAGATGAAGGTAAACTGCGAAGAGGTCTTCGGCCCCGTGGTTACGGTAACGAGGTTCTCGTCGTTTGAGAACGCGGTTGAGGAGATCAACCGCTCACGCTACGGGCTTCAGGCGGGCGTGTTTACAAATGACGTTAACAAGATATTTTTGGCCTACAGATCGATGGAGGTCGGCGGAGTTATCGTCAATGACGTCCCCACCTTCAGGGCGGACCATATGCCGTATGGCGGGGTGAAGGACTCGGGGATGGGCCGCGAGGGAATCAAATACGCCATTGAGGAGATGACCGAGCCGAGGGTGTTGGTGCTTAACCTGAGGTGATCGGCGCCGAGTCCCACTGCCGTGTTGCCCCCCCTGCCCCCCTGCCCTACTCTAACAGTTCACAGCTTACCCGGGCCATAATCTTTGCGAAATCTACGAGTTGTTGAATCTCGACCGACTCGTTTGCCACGTGGGCCTGGCTCTCATCGCCCGGTCCGAAGCCTACCGCCGTTATGCCCCTGTCCAGCAGTTGCTTTGTGACGGTCGTGCCTGAGAGTCCGATAAGCTCCGGCCTTACACCGATGACGTCCTCGGTGTGCCTCTGGATGAGATCTATTAGTGGATTGTCGTGGGACACGGCAGAGGGTGGCAGATCGGAGCCTACCGTGAGCTCGAAACGTGCCTGGGAGTCGGCCTTTTCTATCTTATTGATAATTCCCTGGATGCGCTCTACTATCTCATCCTTCGTCTCTCCGGGGAGGTATCGTATGTCCAGACCCACCTGACACTTTCCGGGTACGATATTTCTTGCAGCACCGCCCTGAATGGTACCCAAATTTAGCGTGGGAGGTGAAAATAGCGGGTCAGAGGTACACCTGAAGGGCAGAGACCTGATTTCGTTAAGTAGTTCAATCATGTTCCAGATGGCATTAATGCCCAGCTCCGGTTGTGAGCCGTGGGCCTGCTTGCCATGGGACGTTATCTCTACGAAGAGTGCGCCCTTTTCACTGACGTCTATCTTTTTCATACTATGAGAGATATCGGGGACGATGGCGTAGTCGGCCGTAAGTCCGCACTCGTTAACGAGATACTCAAGCCCGAGTCTGGAACCCCTCTCTTCGTCGGCCGCCCCCACAAGTATGAACTCCCCCTTCAAAGAGCTTTCTCTTTCTTTAAGGAACTTTGCCAGAATCATTGAGGGGGCCATCTGGCCCTTGTTGTCTGATGCCCCGCGGCCTACTATCTTTCCGTTGGCGACTGTCGCCTTGAAAGGGTCCTGGTCCCAGCCGTCGCCTGCGGGGACCACGTCCAGGTGGCACGCCACCAGGAGCGAAGGTCTCCCCGTTCCAACCCTGGCAACTATATTTGTCCTCTCCGGCTCTTTCTCGAAGGACTCATGCCGTATACCGAGACCGTCCAGGTACTTTTCTACTATGTTAGCGGCAAGCCGCTCCCTTCCGGGCGGGTTTTCGGTCTTTGCGGCTATCAGGTCGCAGGTTATTCGTATGAGTTCTTCACGGTGGGCGTCAATGAACTTGTCAATATCCTTCCGCATACTTATCCTTCGTCATGTCATGCCGGTTGCTGTTTACGGACAGTATCTCCGGGGGGAGTCGATTTTTTTTGGTCTTCCTGTCGTACAGGACGGCCAGGCCAAGGCTGATCAGAAAGAAAAGGAGACCGGTAAGCCCCACCCTTGCATTCTCCGCCGCCGGGAGGATAAAGTCCATCTTTGTCGCTACCATGCAGCCGATAATGAACGAAACTATGGGGAAGAAAAAGAGTAGAAAAGCGCTTTTGTAAAGGGAGGGGGTGTCTATTTTAAGGACAACTTTGTCCCCGGCCTCGAGTCCGGGCACGGGTTTTACCTCTAACAACCTCGTTGTGTCTCCGGCTGAGACACAAACTCCACATCTGGCACATTCCTCTGATGAGATATTGTTTATTTCTACAACAGCCTTACCGTTACTTATAGACCTTACGACACCCTCTTCGTTCTTCATCTATTTTGTGATTCTCAGGCCTGTTGCCGACCGCCATTTAGTAC
>JAZGAY010000229.1:0-2867 GCA_036475985.1 Candidatus Brocadiales bacterium | reverse complement strand
GGCAGTTCGCAGCGACCATTCATAAACGGTTGCACCAGAAGAAAGCAAGACTGTCAGAGGAAGATCGAGTGAACAAGCGGCAGGTGTGTATGACCATCAACGGGCGTGAGTACCGCAGTGAGGTGGAGCCGCGCAAGCTACTGGTGGATTTCATCCGTGAGGATCGGGGTTTGACCGGGACGCACGTGGGCTGCGAGCACGGGGTATGCGGGGCGTGTACACTATTGTGGGACGGTGAGCCGGTGCGCTCGTGCATTGTATTTGCCGTGCAGGCTAACGGGGCGCGGCTGGAGACGGTGGAGGGAATGGCGCCGAACGATAGGGAACTGCACCCGATCCAGGAGGCATTCTGGGAGGCACACGGACTGCAGTGCGGTTTTTGCACACCGGGGTTCTTGCTTACCGTGAAGGCGCTACTGCGGGAGAGGCCGCACCCGAGCGAGCGGGAGATACGGGAGTGGATCAGCGGCAACCTGTGCCGCTGTACTGGTTACCAAAACATCATCACCGCAGTTCAACTGGCCGCCGAAAAGCTGGCTGCTGCAAAATAAGGGTGAGCCAGATGTTTCCGGCGGCTTCGGTGCTCGGGGGGAATATTACCCCGTACCACCTGTCGAGCCCTCGACCTGAGCTCGGGCCGACGGTAGCCTCAAGGTCGAACGACAAAACGCCCCGCACGCGATACTTTTGGCCTACATGCCCTGCTGTTTGGAACCGATTAGCCGCATGTTCCAAACGCCACGAGAGATGTTGTCGCCGAGTGCGGATGGTGCCAGAGTGGACTTGGCTTAGACGTTGAGGATCTCTAAGCGGGTCCTAGCTTCTTTAAAGCTTGATCTCTGAATTTGGTGGTGACGAGCTGACCGATTGGCAGCACGTTCTCCGGTTTCATGAATTTTACTTCCACTAAAAACTTCTGTGCCGCGGTGATGTTTTTCTCCGTGATACCGCCATCGACTGGCCAGAGCTTCAGCTCCCGAGCTACCTTAATTGTCTCTCGCACGGCGCGGGCCGGATTGAACTTACTCCAGGGTTTTTGAGTCTGCGCAAACTCGGCCAGCTCGTTGAGGTCGAGCTTGTACATATCCCGGTAACCTCGCAACATGGCAGTGGCAAAAGCCTGGACCTCCTCGGGTCGCTTCTGTAGGGTCTCCTCGGTGGCCACCCAGACCGTCCCGGATTGCTGGGGAGCAAAATCCGCCATCCGCGCTAGGATGTTGAGGTCTCCACGCATTTGACCTTCTATCGCGCGACTCACAAAAATGACTGTGGCGTCCACGCTCTTGGCCTTCAGGGCCGCAACTCGCTTAGGCGTCCCCGCCAAGAAGATAATCTCTACGTCCTTTTTTGGATCGATGCCATTTTTATTCAGGATCATCTCGATCGTAATTTGCGTCAAGGAAGCAGGGGAGTGAGAGGCAATTTTCATCTTATTGCCGCTCATAGCCTTTTCTTTAATCCTCGAAATCAGCGCGTCCAGAGTCTTGATTTCAGGAGGAGCAACCATGTAGAACACAAACTGCTGAGCGTACCCGAGAAATCCCTTTACTGCGAACTTCGCTTTGATGGCTCGAGTGAGTGACGGTAAGGTCTGATAAGCGTATTGGACCTCTCCTTTCATCAAGCCGGCGAAGGAAGGAACGAACCCTCTAAACGTTTTTACCTGAAGGTTGATGCCCATCTCAGGCAGAATCTTCTCCGCGGCGTAGTATTGGGGTAGGTTAAAGATGGATCGTGCCGGGGAAGGCGCCGCTACGAATAATTTCCTCTTCTGTGCAAAAACCCATTGGGGGCCTCCTAGGGCAAAGGCCCCTACTCCTAACCCCAGGCCTTTGAGAAAGTCCCTTCTCTTTAACGGTCTTGTCATAGCTATCTCCTTTCTCTTTGAAAAATAAGTTGTATTTTGCCTCAAGATCGACATTAAAAGAGGGTATCTTCCCTGAAGACAATCATAATGTCAAGACCCTGTATGTATGGTGTTACATATGGGTATCGTTGACATAAATTCCAAACTCTACTAGAAGGCAGAGATGAATATTTATTGTGACCAGTGTCAGATCGATTGCTGAAACTCTATCTTGTCTTCGGGTGATATTTGGTATATAAGCAATTTGTGAGAATTCATTGACGCATTGAAAGACACTATCCGTTAAGCTCACGTGTGGAGGTATTTATGGCCAAGATTAAGCACATCTCTATAAGGGCTTGGGATGTTGAAAAGACAGCAGCTTTCTACAAAGAGGCCTTTGGGCTGAAGCAAGTCGGTCTGGGCACGACCGGAGTTTATCTTTCGGATGGTGACATTAACTTTGCCATTTTGAAATACCAACCGGAGAAGGACGGCGATAAATTCAAGCTCGGTGTAGACCATTTTGGCTTCCAGGTGGAGGACGTCGACGCAACTGCAGATAAAGTCGAGCAACTGGGGGCGAAGCCCATCAAAAATCTGCAGCCTATCAATCCTACAGACCCTTCCAATCCTCAGTATTATTACGAGTACAGGTGTGTGGGGCCCGACAACCAGCAGATGGATATATCACACGTCGGCTGGGTTGGTGGCACCGATAAACCTTAGCCTCCCATGCTGTTGCTGACACCTGTGAGGATATCCAGGTGAATTCCCGTGGCTATGGCTATTAAGATAGATCTACGGTGACGGTCTCCTGGACCACGCCTTATTAACGGAACAGACTCTCCCTGCGTTGGGACTAAGGAATCAACAGGACCTTCCCTGAGGTCTTTCGGTCTTCTAGCTGTCTGTGGACCTCGGCCGCCTCTGCCAGAGGGAAGGTCTTTGGACTGCCCGAACGGCACAAGGTACCCCCCTTGGACGCAGGCTATCCAGATTCTCCTCGAAGGTAGCCTGA
>JAZGAY010000228.1:0-5987 GCA_036475985.1 Candidatus Brocadiales bacterium | reverse complement strand
CCTGTATTGTGAGTAGGACTCGCCGAAGCGCCCTTCCAGCCTGCATTCCTCGCCGGGGACCATCACGAAATTCAGGAAAATAAAGAACGCAGCCAGGTATACAAAAATCCCGGATGACTGAAAGTAAAGCCCCTCCCCGCATATTATCATCTGCATCCCCAGGAGCATCGGGTTTCTTACATATCGATATGATCCGGTCACTATGAGGTGCAGGGGAACGCCCGTCGGGGTGGGTTTCTCGTCCCACTGTTCCTTGGTGTAGATACGCCTGACGCTGCTCACTGCAAGCATGATTCCCGCAATAAACACGGGGACGCCTACCCACCGCAGCATTTCGGGCGCGATACCCGGCAGAAAGGCATCCAGATAGGTGGCGAGATAGGGCAGGATTATACCCGCAGTGACGGGGATAACCGGGACCCGGCCGGTTCGCAAGTGCACGCAACTCATGGTCTTTCAAGCCTCTTTTACTCAAGTCGTTGGTATTGGGCTTTAATAGTAACAGATATTTTCCTATAATCAACTTAAGGCCCTGGGTTAAGGAGTTACAGTGATGATTGTTATGTTCCTCATCTCTGCGTTTTTTGTGGCCGTTCTGGCCACAGTGGTGGGTTTTGGCACCTCCACCATGCTGATTCCCCTGGCGGTACTCTTTTTTGACATAAAGAAGGCCATCGTGATGGTGGCGTTCTTTCATTTATTTGCCAATATCTCCAGGATAGGGCTCTTCAGGGGCAACATATGCTGGAGGCTTATCCCCCTGTACGGGGGGCCGGTGCTGGTTTCGTGCTTTGTGGGTGCCTGGCTGGTAAAGTATCTGCCTTCGGACACACTGCGCCTTATATTCGGCGCCTTTCTCGTGCTCTACGTGTTGGGCTCGGTTTTCAGCCCCAAGATAACGTTGGCCCCAAGTAATGCGGTGGCGGTATGCGGCGGGTTGGCCTCGGGTCTTCTCTCGGGACTGCTGGGCGCGGGCGGGGCCATCAGAAGTCTCTTTGTGCTTACGTTCGGACTTGAGAGGGATGCTTATATAGCCACCAACGCGAGCCTGGCGCTTATGGCCGACCTGGTACGTATACCGGTCTATCTCACTATAGGGGTGGTGAACCCGCACCGCGAGGACTTTTTGCTGATACCGCTTATGATAATTATCGCGTTCGTGGGCACTCTGCTTGGCAGGCGCGTGGCACAGAACATCCCTCAGGAGAGGTTTCGTCCGGTGGTACTGGTCGCGCTCTTCTTGGCCGGCCTCAATTTTATCTTCATGGGCTGAAGTATCTCCACCCCCCCCTCCCCAATGAAGGTCTTTGTTTATAAGTATTATGAGTGAGGATGGGACGGCAAATAAAAACGGCCCAACCGGATTGGGCCGTTTTGTGATTCAGGGGATGTAATAAAATAGAGCCGTTATTTCTTGCCCGACTTTTTCTTAAGCATATCGGTGAGTTTATCGGCGAACTCCAGATCGGCGCCTTCGGCTATGGCGCGCTTCTTGGCCTCTGCCTTTATCTTTTTGACGTCTACGACGTCTCCGAGACACTCTTCCGCGGCCGAACACCACTCCACGCAGGTGGGTACCTTGCTCTTGAATACGGTGTTGCCGCACTTACAGTCGGTCTTCTCCTCGTCGGCGAACATCTCTACCGTGCGTCCGCACTTCGGGCAGGGCCGCTCAATAATCTCCGGAGCGGTTGTCTTCATACTGCCCGGACATCTTACCTTTCCAGCCATTACTGTATCTCCCTGCCTTATGAAGCGGACTGCTTCTTTATCTGTTTATAGGAAAAAATCCTGCCGCACTTACATCTGGTCTCGTCTTCGTTGCTCCAGACCTCTACCATCTCACCACAGTCCGGACACTTCTCCTCGTGGAACCTCGGTGTGTCAGGATTACCTATACAGTCGTGCTTGGACATCTAAATCCTCCTAATACATTATTTTATTTAAAAACGGCCTTATCGTCAAGGTATTTAAGGGTACCGAGCCTGCCATTACAACGTGACATACATTTGGCGTTGAATAATGCATAAATGGCGGTATACTTTAGTCTTATGAAAAACGATAAAAACGTCTCACGGGCCGTTACCAGGGAAGAGATAAGAGAGATTGACAGGAAGGCCATTGAGGAGTACGGAATACCCGGCGTGGTGTTGATGGAGAATGCCGGGCGCAGGGTGTCCGTGGAGGCGTTTGAGATGTTGGAAGACGCCCTTGAGCCGCGCGTGGCCATATTATGCGGCAAGGGCAATAACGGGGGTGACGGTTTTGTGGCGGCAAGGCATCTGCACAATTGTGGGGTAAAGGTGGACGTCTACCTCTTTGCCCTTATAGCGGACGTGGCCTTCACACACGACCCGTGGGTTCACCTCAACACGCTCATCAAGATGGGGCTTGAGATTAAAGAGATAACGACGGCCCCTGACGCCAGGCGGATTATGACAGAGATGGAGGACACAGACCTTATTATAGACGCCCTCCTGGGTACGGGGCTTCAGGGAGAGGTGAGGGAGCCTTACCGGACGGCCGTAGAGGACATGAATAATTGCGGTGTTCCCGTTTTATCGGTGGACATACCGTCGGGGCTTGACTGTGATGAAGGTCACGTGCTCGGTGTTGCGGTAAGGGCTGCAAAGACGGTGACCTTTGTGCTGCCGAAGAGGGGTTTCACGCTTGCCGAAGGCCCGGGGCATATTGGCGAGCTAGTCGTCGTTGACATCGGCATGCCCAGCGAGCTTACTCGTACGTAATCTGTTATTTAAAAACGTTGGAGACAAGCTCCAACGCTACACATCCTTTTTCCTTTTTAAAAGGATACAATCCTTAATGACTATTCGTTTTCTCCACCATCTCCATTTGTATTCATATACATAATCCCAACCCTCTAAGAGTCTTCTTGCAACCTTTTCTTTACTTGACCAGTGGTGGTCATAACTGGCTGATTCCAGAGATTCCTTGAGGCCACTTTTTTCGGGATAGTTTATGTCTACTAGTTTGTCTTGAAGGTCCCTGTTAAAAATCCCTTTTATTGCACTGAGAATCGTATCTATGGGTATGGGAATAGTTATTTTATACTAGCCCCCTGCGATGGCGGGGACGATGGAGATCTTGTCTCCGTCTTTTACGGGTGTATCCTGGTTCTTCAAGAACCTGATGTCTTCATCGTTCAGGTAAACGTTTATAAACCTGCGAATCTCTCCCTTTTCGTCGCAGAGCCTGCCTTTTATACCCGCATGCTTTGACTCCAGGTCGTCTATTATCTCTCTTATGGAGCTGCCGTTTACCTCAACCTGCTCGGCGTTGTCGGTCAGCGGCCTGAGCGGGGTAGGAACTCTTACAATGACTGGCATCTTCGCGTCTCCCTTGAAATTTTTATATCAAAAGCCGTGAAACCGCGGTCTTTAATCTGAACGCATATTTTACTACTTGTCTTTCGTGGCGGCAAGTACCCCTCCTGTCTCCGTGGGCAGGGGGCCTGGGGATATGCCGCGTTTTTCCATGAAGGCGTCAAAGTCTTCAAGGCTTGCCTTTGTGAGCCGGTGGGGTTCTCCAAGTTTTCCGAGAACGGCCTCCTGCGTCTTGAGTCCGTTGCCTGTTATGCTTATTACGATAGATTCGTCCCTGGGTATGCGGCCCTGCTCTATCAGCTTTTTTGTCACTGCCACCGTGACGCCGCCTGCCGTCTCGGTGAAGATGCCCTCTGTGGAGGCAAGCAGCTTTATGCCGTCCTCTACCAGCTCTTCATCGGTCACGTCCTCCGCCCACCCACCCGACGCCATGATGGCCTTGATGGCATGGTAACCGTCTGCGGGGTTGCCTATTGCGATAGACTGTGCGATGGTGTCGGGCTTTACGGGCTTGATGGTATCCCAACCGTTCTTTACGGCGGTGGAAATGGGTGACGAGCCCGAGGCCTGGGCGCCGTAGAGTTTTGTGTCGGCGTCGGAGATGAACCCGAGCATCTTAAACTCCTTGATGGCCTTGAATATTTTTAGTATGAGCGAGCCTCCCGCCATGGGTACGACTATGTGCTTTGGGGCCCTCCAGCCGAGTTGTTCGACTATCTCGTGTCCGTAAGTCTTCGAGCCTTCGGCGTAGTACGGGCGCACGTTTATGTTGGCAAACGCCCAGTCGTATTTTCCCGCTATCTCGGAACACAGGCGGTTAACACCGTCATAGTTGCCTTCGATGCCGATTATGTTGGGTTTGTAGACGAGCGTGCCGACCATCTTTCCCTGTTCAAGGTTAGCGGGCATGAAGATATAGCTTTCGAGTCCCGCCTGTACGGCCTGAGCGGCCACGGCGTTGCCCAGGTTGCCGGTGGTCGCACATGCGACCGTCTTGAAGCCGAACTCCTTTGCCTTTGAGAGGGCGGCGGATACCACCCTGTCCTTAAAGCTGAAAGTAGGGTAGTTTACCGAGTCGTTCTTTATGTAGAGCTCCTCTACGCCGAGGGTTTTTGCCAGATTACGGGCCCTTATGAGCGGGGTAAACCCGACCTCGATTCCGACCGTGGGCTCCCCGTCAAGCGGCAAAAGCTCCTTGTACCGCCACATATTTTTATCTCTGGAGGCAATCAGGTCCCTGGTAAGGACCTTCTTTATGCCGTCATAGTCGTATTCAACCTCTAAGGGTCCGAAGCAAAAGCTGCAGACGTGGATAGGCTCCTTAGGGTATGTTTGATTGCATTCCCTACACTTTAACCCCTTGACAAACCCCATTATGGCAGGTCTCCTTTTCCGGGAACTGTAGTGGAGAGATACGTGGAGGTGGTCAAAAATAAAGGCCTCTTCCTGGGATTTAATAAGAAGAGGCCTGAAAATCTCATAGCGCCTATCTTATCTCCCAAGGCTCTTACCTAGGCCTTGTTGGACTTAGCACCAGCATCCACCTTTTCTCGGGTAGACCGGTTGCTGTGGCTTCCGAGGGCCAGTCCCTCCACCACTCTCGATAAGACTAAGCACTGATTATACCTTGGGATAGGGTCCTGTCAATGTAATTTTGCCGGGGGTTGTTGCATCAGTCCATGCAGTTCATGACCAGCCCCGTGAGGAGTTTTGGGTGGAAGAAGGTGGTCTTCGGGGGCATCTTCAGCCTCTCGGAGGCGACGTTCTTTACCTGTTCAATCGTGGTGGGTCTGAGGAAGAACACCAGGTCGTAATCCTCGTCGTTTACCAGTTCGATGGCCTCCCGTTCATCATGCACGTATTTGAGGTATTTTTCCTCCTCGGCGTGCTCTCCAAGTATCTTGTCCAGCGCCAGACCATGGAGTATCCTGGTGTCCAACTCGCGGATACATTCCGGTTCTTCCGGGAATTCACGCTGCAGGGTCTTATCGCTGGCCAGCGAAAGCGTGTAATATTTCTTGTTGCTGCCGACGTACAGCCCGAATGAATGTTCGGGGTTTTCATCCATTATCTTTTTCAGGGATGCGTAGTCTTTGGCTTTCTCTTGATGTTCTATGTAGAAATGTTCTTCAAGTATGTCGACTATGCTGATATCCGGGTGTTCTTCAGGGACATGCACCAGCCTGTGAATGGGCAGGATGAAGAGACCGGGGTCGCTCATGGACACCATCATCATCATCACGTAGTCCGCTTGCCCGCCGAGACTTCCCTTGACCTCTTTACTGAAGGTTGAGGCAACCTCGTACCGATGGTGACCGTCTGCGATAAAGAGGGGTTTCTTCTCCATCAGCTTGGAGACCGACTCGATGGTTGCCCAGTCGCTTATGCCCCAGAGCCTGTTTCTTGTGCCGTCTGTCCATTCAAAGTCCATTTCAGGCGGGTTAGAGGTTGCGGGCTTGAGGATGTCGTACACCTCGGTCTTGTCCTCCGGGTACAGGGTGAAGATAGGGCTCAGGTTGGCGTGACATGCCCTCATCAGGCGAAGCCGGTCTTCCCTCTTCTTTGCCAGTGTGTTCTCGTGGGGAAAGATTACCCCGGTCTTCGCGTCTTCGATCTTCACAAGGGCGATAAAACCTCTTCGTG
>JAZGAY010000227.1:0-3896 GCA_036475985.1 Candidatus Brocadiales bacterium | reverse complement strand
CGTTGGGCGCGTTCCTGGGGTTTCTGATCTTGAGGCTTGTCTGCTTCATCTTAATCCCTGTCCTCAGGTAGAAGTCGTTTCCTATCTGGGTGCCTACAACGGCAGGAGTAAGACCCTTAAAGCTATAGTGTCCCGGGTTGGGACATGTGTTTATCAAATCCTGGTTTAGTGCTATGACATTGCGCGTGGAAAGCAGTAAATCGGTGAGCTTGTCGGCCAGGATGTATAGAGACTTCTCTGTTGCTGCCGTGGTGGTTTCTGAAGGCTTCAAATTGTCATTAGCAAATGATGCAGAGATTGTTTCCGCAAGAATGACGATGGATAGCGTAACAATCATGAGTCTTCTAAACATGTTGCCTGGTCCCCCTCCGATAAAAAAGCAGATGTCACTTTCTAAGATGTATCGATTCTACAAGCTGTGGGTTATGACTAGGCAATAGTACGGTCTTAAGCAGGCAGAGGTAATGCTTGGAAGGGTGTATGATACGGGCGGGAACAGACGAACCGTTTCTACAGAGGGCAATATTGAGACGAAGACGCCCCTTGTTTCTTCTTGTGCGATGCATGGTCGAAAAGATTTTCTCTTTTCAAAAGGCAGACCCCCATAAGAAAAGCAGTATCACACAAAATGCACAAAAAATCAAGTGCATAATCCCCGGAGACTGAGACCCTACGGTGAGGTTATGTCTAAGGCAGGCCGGACTATTCTGGGAATTGTCCGTGCACGGGTATGACAAGGCTTATGCCACCCCGGAGGTCTCCTACCTTGTAGCCTGTGGACGTGTCATGGGGGTAGTAGGTGTCCAGATACTCCAGTAGGTCTGCGCGGATATCGTCCCTTTCGCCATGGCAGCGCAGGCAGGGCTTACTTATGTATATGGGTTTGATAAACCGGTAGACCTCTTCGCCGTTCAATACGGTGAACTCCGTATGTGCCGTCCCTTTCGGGTAGTTCAGGACCTCGAACATCTCCAGGGACCTTTCTTCCCATTTGTCGGGTGCGTTGTTGGGATTCCGCACCCGGCGGCTTGTCTGCTTCATTTTGATGCCGGTTCTCGGATAAAAATCACTACATACCTTGGTGCCGAAAACTGCGGGAGTGAGGCCCTTAAACTCGTAGTGCCCATCGGAAGATGTGTTTATCAGGGGCTGGTTTACCGCCATGACGTAGCGCATTGACTCCAAGAGTTCCACAAGTTTATCGGCCAGATTGTATAAGGCATCGTTCATTGCCACTGTGTCTGACCCACGGGAGTTGGTTTCAGCTCGAGAGAGTGCCACAGGGAGCGTTTGAACAAGAAGGAGTATAGCCAGCGTAATAATTATAGATGTTTTGACCATCACGGCCCTGTTGTTCCTAAAAAGAGGCATCCAGGTCCTACTTGATAACACCCGGTCAGCCGTAATCCAACCGGCCGTTACCGAAAGTACCATAAAATCCTTAAAAAGCAAGTCCTCATGGCCGCGGAGGGTGGAAGGGACCCGGACCAACACCGGATATTTTCGACCTCGCCTGTGGAAGACCCCGTAGTTACAGGGGGTGCATAACCTTTTGCGCCAGAATGTCTTGGAGAGACGCTTGGACTAACTTCTGAACTACAACCTGCCGTATATTGACAACATCCATTAAAAGGTTTAGTATCAAGGTTTTAGCCCGACAGGAAAATGCGCAATTGTGGGACTTCACCACATAAACGTAGGTAATGCGTATTGTGGCAAGTCTAGTCTATAGGAACTAAAAAATGCCCCACGTATCGTACAGGGTTATGGTTCAGGAGTGTGGGAGGCTCTTTTCTTTTATAAGGCCTTACTGGAAGACGGGCGTCCTGGCCCTCATATTTATGGTGCTCTATACCATGACTGTGGGTGCGCAGCTGGCCCTCATCAAGCCGATTCTCGACAAATTCTCGGAAAAGGAAGCGTATGTCGTCTCATCCACGGCAGGTGGCACGCAGCATGAGGCACAACACGACTTTTCCGGGAACTGGAAAGAGGCACTGAAGAAAGGCGTTAAGGACGTTACTCAGGTCAAGGAGCTCAGGGCCTGGGTGACAACGATGACCGGTTCTTACATGAACATCGGCATACTGGCCATCATCCTTGCGCCCATAATCTTTTTGACCAATTATTTCCAGAACTATTTGAAGCAGTTCATAATCTGGCGGGTGTACGTTGATATAAGTAACCGTTTGTGTGAGAGGCTCCTTTCCCAATCGTTAAGTTTCTTTGACGAAAGAAGGAGTGGCGATCTCATTTCGAGGGTGGTAAACGACCTCCAGGTGACACAGCAGGGACTTATAGTGCTTTTTGGTGATGTGGTACTCCAGCCCATGCGGTTTTTCTGCGGGCTTGGCCTTGCGCTCTACTTTAGCTGGAAACTGTTCTTACTGGCCCTGATAGCCCTCCCGTTCTTCATCCTGCCCATAGCCATCTTCGGCAAGAGGGTGAGGAAGCACGGTGAGGCCAGTTTGGTGCGTATGTCCCAGATAACCGAGGCATTGAGAGAGATGCTTGCCGGTATCCGCATAGTCAAGGCCTACAAGATGGAGCGTGAGGAAGGCCTTGAATTCAAGAATATTAATGAGGGATTCTTCCGAAATAGGATGCGGGTCAGCAAGGCGGCCATACTTAACGAGAGCACCAATGCGGCAATGTATGCCCTGGGGCTTGGCATTATGGTGATAATAGGAGGTTATGTGGTAAGCACGGGTCATGTGGGGCTGGGAGAGCTAGGGGGGTTCATAGTCGCAAGCACGCTTACCTTCAAGTCCACCAAGCTTCTTTCCAGGAGTTATTCCAAGCTCCAGGAGTCCCTGGCGGGGGCCGGGCGGATATTTGAGCTGCTTGATCACGAACCGCAGATAAAGGACCTGCCACAGGCCGTGTCTCTCGATGGCGTGGAAAGAGAGGTTGTCTTTAAGAACGTTGACTTTGCGTACAACGACAGAAAGGTGCTTTTCGACATAAACCTTACGGTGAAGAAGGGCCAGGTAGTGGCTATTGCCGGGGAAAGCGGTTCAGGCAAGAGCACGCTACTGAATCTAATACCCCGTTTCTATGAAAACAGCCGTGGTTCTGTGGAAATCGACGGAAAGGACGTACGTTATTTAAAGGCTGACTCGCTCCTCAACAACATTGCCATAGTTACACAACAGACCTTCTTGTTTAACAGGAGTATTGCAGAGAACATCCGCTACGGCAGGAGGACAGCGACCATGGCGGAGGTGGAGGCAGCGGCGAAGGCCGCTTATATACACGACTTTGTCGATACGCTGCCGAAGGGCTATGATACGGAGGTAGGTGAGTTGGGCGTGAGGCTCTCAGGCGGGCAGCGCCAGCGTATCGCCATAGCAAGGGCGATACTCAAAGATGCGCCTATCCTGATACTGGACGAGGCCACCAGTGCCCTTGACTCCGAATCGGAGAAGATAGTCCAGGAGGCCCTGAGTAATCTTATGAAGGGCAAGACCACCTTTGTAGTCGCTCATCGGCTGTCCACGGTAAGAAATTGCGATAAAATAGTCGTGCTTGACGAAGGCCGCGTAGTGGAGATGGGTACGCACAACGAGTTGGTAGAAAAAAAGGGCGAGTACTGGAGACTCTACCAGATGCAGATAGAGGGAGACGTCGCAATCAATGGCGATAAATAGTGGCATGTCCCCCGGACAAGTAAGAAGTAATAGTTGGTTTACCGTTTTTTGCAAAGGTTAAGCTCCAACCACAGGGGCTTAAAATATGGATACAGGATGTTTTTCAAAGACCTCTTGATTTAGATACCCCGAGAACGCGGCTCTACCTCGATATTATGCCGAAACTGCGAAAATCCAACCGTAATGGAGACTTCATCATCGCGCGTGGGATACGCGTGCATAATCTGAAGAACATAGACGTGGAAA
>JAZGAY010000226.1:0-3761 GCA_036475985.1 Candidatus Brocadiales bacterium | reverse complement strand
GTGGTTATCTCTGGAGAAAACAAGGCCCTGGAAGAAGCTGCCAGGCTGGCAAAAGACAGGGGCGCGAAGGCCGTTCCCCTCAATGTCAGTGGGGGTTTTCATTCCCCGCTTATGGCCGCCGCCCAGGCCAGGCTGGCGCCGGAACTCGAGAAACTCCCCGTTAAGGCGGCGAGTGTGCCCGTCGTGGCCAACGTAAGTGCTGAATATGTGAGAGAGCCGGAAGAGATAAGGGCCTCGCTCCTCTCCCAGGTCGTCAGCCCGGTACGCTGGACCCAGTCGATGAGAAATCTTCTTGGCGATGGGGTGGAAGAGTTTTATGAGGTGGGTCCCGGCAAGGTTCTGAACGGGCTGTTGCGCAGAATCGACCGGAATAAGCAGGTCAAGAATATTGAAACGGTTAATTCTCTGGACACCGCGTGTTGAGCGAATAGTCATGAAATAAAGCGCCGGGGTACGGTGTTTTCTTTGTTTCGAAGGGCAGAACAAACGACATGGTCTGTAGGACGAGTATTTTAAGATTGGTGTGTCTGGCCGCCGTTACGCTTTTTGTGCAGATGTCTTGCGCGGGTTCGGGGGATGGGCTTTACATAAAATGCTGGCTGGAAGACACAGGAACCGGGAAAAGGGTCCCCGCCAGATTCGAGATTAGTGGTGTAACCTCATCAACCGGCAGCACTTGCATCGACCGTAAAGGCAAGGGGTGTACATTTGAGGTCGGGGCACTGGCTGACTATGAGGTGTCCTGTCTTCCCCTTGGAGACTACAAAGTGATAGGCCTCGAGCGTCAGAATGCCTTTCCGGGCCATAGCGTTGTATTCTTTTGCACCGAACCCCCGTTATGAACCCCTGTAGCCCTGAGCGCGCTGGTTACCCGGTTGCCGCAAAGTTCTTGAAAGGATTTTCCACGACCATTTGAAGGTTTATCTCCATAGACCCTCTTGACATACTTATTTACATAGATTATAGTATCACACTTTAAAAGCTAGAGAATTTAGCAAAAGGCCTTGTTTCAAGGAGGAAAACAGCGTGCCATCCGTGGCAGATAGAGTAGTTGAGTTGGTAAGTAAGCAGATGGGGGTAGATGCCCAGAAAGTTACCCATAAGACATCCTTTGTAAATGACCTTGGTGCAGATTCCCTGGACACCGTCGAACTCATCATGGAATTTGAAGACGCCTTTGATATGAACATTCCTGATGAGGAAGCGGAAAAGATCCAAACGGTAGGGGATGCTATCGATTACATTGAAAAGCGGGCAAAATAGATGCGGGGGGAAAGGGCAGTAATAACCGGTTTGGGAACGGTTACCCCCGTAGGTTGTAATACAAAGACATTTTGGTCGAATGTAAGCCAAGGTAAGAGTGGTATAAAAACTATTAAGGGTTTTGATACCACGGATTTTGACGTCCACTTCGCCGGCGAGATACAGGACTTTGATCCCAGTTTCTGGTTTGACCAGAAACAAATCCGCAGATTAGACCCCTTTGTGCAGTACGCCTTCGCCGCCTCAAAGATGGCGGTAGATGATTCCGGCCTTGATTTCACAAAGGAAGAACCAACCAGAGTAGGTGTCATCTTAGGTTCAGGCATGGGAGGTCTTCATGAACTTGAAGGCCAGCATTCGGTTTTGCTCAAACGCGGTCCCTCCAGGGTCTCGCCCTTCATGATTACAAAGCTGATGATAAACGCCGCTTCAGGCTATGTGGCCATAGAGTACGGTCTGCGTGGTCCGAACCTTGGTGTTGTCAGCGCCTGTGCGACGGCAGCTCACGCCATTGGAGAGGCCTTCAGGCTCGTGCAGGGAGGAATGGCGGACGTTGTTATTTGTGGTGGGAGTGAGGCTGTTATCACTCCACTCGCGGTAGCTGCCTTCAGCAATATGAAGGCCCTCTCTACCAGGAACAGCGAGCCGCAAGCGGCCTCAAGACCTTTTGACAGTGAGCGTGACGGTTTTGTGCTGGCAGAGGGGGCAGGTGTTATAATACTTGAAGAACTGGAGCATGCACGAAAAAGGGGGGCGAACATCTACGCGGAGGTTTTGGGCTACGGCCTGAGCGCAGACGGCAGCCACATGGCGGCACCAGACCCGGAGGGCAGGGGCTCAATATATGCCATGAAAAGCGCGCTGAAAGACGCTCAATGCGCGCTTGAAGATATATCGTACGTAAATGCGCATGCCACTTCCACTCCGCTTGGTGACGAAATAGAGGCAATGTCTATAAGCAAGGTCTTCGGCGACTCCGCAAAAAAGATTCCTATCAGCTCCACAAAATCAATGATGGGGCATCTGCTTGGCGCAGCGGGTGCCGTAGAATTAATCGTTTGCGTCCTGGCTATACAGGAGGGCCTCATACCGCCTACGATTAACTATAAAAATCCGGACCCGAAGTGCTACGGTCTGGACTTCGTGCCCGATAACGCAAGGGAGGTGAAGGTTGAGACGGCTATGTCCAACTCGTTTGGTTTTGGCGGGCACAACGTTACTCTTATAGTGGGAAGGTGCAGGAAATAAACCTAGGTGCGGACGCACCGGGAGGTGATGTGCCTTTTCCATTCTTTATCATTGCTGTCAGGGAAATCGCTCCGGTAGTGAACTCCCCTGGTCTCCCTTCTCTCCCGGGCGCTATTTGCTATGAGCCTTGAGACGAGTAGCATGTTTTGCAATTCCCATCCGTAAGGGGAGTAGAAGACCTTATCCAAGATATATTCCGACCAGTGTCCAATCTCTTTGACCGCGTCTTTGAGGCGCTTTTCGTCTCTGTCAAGCCCGACGTCTCTCCACATCAAACTCTTAAGCGCGTACCGTATGTCGCCAAGGTTAATCCCCCTCTGCCTCTTTGCTTCGACGTCCATTTTTATAGGATAGTCCCGGGTACCATGCTTATTTCTCCTGAGTGCGTTTGCAATCTCACTGCCCGTTTTGTGGCCATACACCAGACACTCCAGCAGTGAGTTACTTCCCAGACGGTTTGCCCCGTGAAGCCCTGTTGAAGAGGTCTCTCCGCAGGCGTACAGATGTTCGACATCTGTGTGCCCTCTGGCGTCTACCGTCACGCCACCTATCATGTAATGGGCGCTGGGCCTTACGGGAACGGCCTCCCTTGACATGTCAATATGGAAAGACGAGCACACGGACCATATCTTAGGAAAGCGCCTCTTCAGTCTATCCCTGGGTATGTGCCTCACATCCAGGTAGACATGGGTATACCCGGTGGACTGCATTTCGTGTACTATGCTCCGGCTTACAACGTCCCTTGGTGCCAGTTCCGCCATCGGATGATACTTGGGCATAAAACGTTCGCCTTTCTTGTTTATCAGTATGGCGCCCTCTCCCCTGAGCGCTTCTGTTGCAAGAGACCTTGCGGCTCCGGCAATATAGAGGGTCGTTGGGTGAAACTGTATAAACTCCAGATCCTGCAGGGTGGCCCCGGCCCTGTATGCCATGGCTATTCCGTCACCGGTGGCTGCTTCGGCATTGGTTGTCTCGCGATACAGCTGGCCGCATCCTCCGGTAGCCAGTACAGTTTCCTTGGCCCATATCACGGTCTTACCCTTGTGCTTGTGCCATACTATGGCACCGCAACACCGGTTATCCGCCGTCAAGAGGTCTATGGCGAAGTAGTGCTCCAGAACGCTTATGTTATTGCGCTTCTGTATGGAATCCAGCAGTGCCTCCTCCACCACCATTCCCGTGGAGTCGCCCCTGCCGTGCAGTATCCTGGGATGACTGTGGCCGCCTTCCACCGTAAGGGCCAATTTGCC
>JAZGAY010000225.1:0-4902 GCA_036475985.1 Candidatus Brocadiales bacterium | reverse complement strand
TAGCAACATCGAGTATGGCAACTGAACTTATAAAGGGAAAGACCGTGCGTGATGCGCTCAAGGTGACGAATAAGGCCGTTGCCGAGGCCCTTGGGGGGCTGCCGAAGGAGAAGCTCCACTGTTCCGTGCTGGCCGAGGAGGCCATCCAGGCAGCCATAGACGATTATCTTAAGAAGACCACCGGTAAGGGTCTAAGTCTGAAAAAAAGCTCGCACGAACACGTGGAAGAAGAAGAGGGGACATGAATGCTGATAAGACCCTGGACTGTTACGGTCTTCTATGTCCCATGCCAATTGTCAAGACCGCAGAGAAGATAAAGGAACTCAGGCCGGGTGAAATACTCGAGATTATCGCCACAGATGACGGCATAAAGGCCGATATCAAGGCCTGGTGCCAGACCACCGGCAATGTGCTCCTTGGGATAGAAGAGACCGATGGTGAATACAGGGCCTATGTAAGGAAGTCAGCCTAGACCCAGCGGGGAGTTTTCGGAGAATGTCAAGACCTTCCATATCAGTTTGCATAATAACCAACAATGAGGAATTGAAGATTCGCCGCTGCCTGGAGAGTGTCCGGTGGGCGGAAGAAATAGTAGTTGTAGACTCCGGCAGTACCGATAAGACGGTGGAGATATGCAGGGAGTACACCGATAAGGTGTACAATAAGCCGTTTCCGGGTCATATAGAACAAAAGAACAATGCCCTCGACCTGGCCAGCCACGAATGGGCGCTATGCATCGACGCGGATGAGCGCGTCTCTCCTGAACTGGCAACGGAAATCCAAGAAGAGCTCTCTAAAAGTAGCGATGCCTGCGAAGGGTATTTTCTGCCGCGGCGCACTTACTTCCTGGGCAAGTGGATAAATCACTGCGGGTGGTATCCCGACTACAAGCTTCGGCTGTTTAAAAGAAGTCTTGGAAAGTGGGGCGGTACGAATCCCCATGACAGGATTACACTTAAAGAGGGTGTTACCAGGAACCTTAGAGGAGACCTTGAGCATTTCAGCTATGAAGACCTCTCAGGCCAACTTGCGACTATCGACAAATTTACCACCATCTTTGCCGAGGAAATGCGGAAGCAGGGGACCAGGTTCGGTGTCTTTCATATGGTCTTCAGGCCCGCAGGAAGATTTTTTTCCATGTATTTTGTAAAAAGAGGCTTCCTCGACGGGATGCAGGGGTTTATTATAGCTGTCATGGGTTCGCTGTATTCGTTCCTAAAACATGCAAAGTGCTGGGAGATGCAAAACAGAAGGGATAAAGACGCTCCCTAGCAGCAAGGACATCAAGGTTTTTTGTTTGCCCCAATTTCGCGCAAGAGGAGACTTACTCTCAAGAGTACAGTACCTTGTCTATTATAGAGGCGACGGCGATGGAACAAGAATTCTACACGTGTGAACAGAACGACATCAGATGGACGGCTGTAAGCAAATACAGTCATATTGTGGAGAGCCGCGTACTGCGGCGCATAGAACACATACCGTCTCTTGAGAAGTGCAAATTGGTGAAACGCAATCTTTATCGTACCACGTATGTGTATAAGCCAATCCACCCGGCTGCGGCCGGAGTCTACATAAAACGGTACCAGATCAGGGACTGGGGGGACAAATTCCTGACCAAGCTGCGTCAATCTCAGGCCTACAGGGAATGGAAAATGATGCTTTTGATGGGCCAGAAGGGCTTTCCAGTACCACAGCCTGTTGCCCTTGGTGAGAGGGAACACAAAAAAACCATTGAGAACTATCTTGTGACCCTTGAAATCCTTAATGCGGTGCCTGTACGGGAGGCCCCGGACATACAAAAGGAAGAAGTGCTGTTGGCCCTTGCATCACTGGCCGATAAGCTTCGCAGAGAAAACATCTTTTACAAGGACTTTCAACTTGGCAACATACTGCTCAAAAAAAGGGGTGCCAAGTCGGAAATCTTTCTGGTAGACCTGCATTCAGCAAGACTCCTCACCGCACTGAGCAAGGGCCAGATATTATACATGCTGGCAAAGTTGATCGACTCCTTTGCTCCCGCCTTCAACGCCGTCGACCAGGACAGGTTTCTGGATTTATATGCACAAGCGGACCCTTCCTTCAAAATGGGCGCAGCCCAGAATAAAGAGGGGGTGAAGGCCCTGGCGGCGCGGATACGACAGACCCACCTGAAGAGCAGGACGAAGAGGTGCCTGGTCAGGAGCACCGGCTTTTCCGTGGGATACTACGAGGGACTTAGACTCTTCCACAGAAAAGACTTTGACAGGCACTCGGTGTTGAATGCCTTCAAGGCGTACCGGGAGTCTGCCGGAAACAGCAAGGACACACTCAAGAGCACAAAGAAGACAAGCCTCTCTATTGTTGAAACATCTGCGGGGAAAGTCTGCGTTAAACGCTACATAAGCATAAACATGCTTGACCGCATAAAAGGGGGTCTGGGTCTGTCCAGGGCCAGAAGGGCGTGGGTAATCGGTAACGGACTGGTGGTCCGTAATATACCCACATCTACACCCCTGGCACTGCTGGAAGGGACAAACGAATCATTTCTCATAACCACGGCCCTGGTCGGGTTTCCACGTATGGATTACTATATACTTGAAAATTTTAAGGAGACTAGAAGCGGCAGCGCATTCCAAAGGAAGAAGGACTTTATAAGCAGTTTCACGAGGGCCTTATGGTCTCTTCACGAAAAAAATACGTATCACGGGGATTTGAAGGCATGCAACATCCTTGTAGAAGAACTTCCGGAGAACAAATGGGAATTCTATTTTATAGACTACGACAAGGTCGTTTTTGACCACGAAGTGTCTATCAGGCGCAGGATAAAGAATATTGCGCAGCTTCACACATCCATCCCGTGGTGTATAACGTGGGCCGACAGGATGCGTTTTTTTAAGTCGTATGCCGGCGATGCAGGTTATGAACATTCAAAGGCCGCATTCCTGAGGGAGGTAATGAGGGAAAGCAACAAGAGGATTCCGGTACATATGGAGCCGCTGGAATAACGGACTGATGTTCCTACTGCATCTCTTCAGCAACTGGAAATGGACGGGCCCGGCAGAACATGCCCTGAATCTGTGCCACACGCTCAAGAAGCGTGGGCACAGGGTGGTCTTTGCCTGTGGCATGCCCCCTGAGAGGGACATTGACGGCGTTAAAAAGAGGGCAGAGGCCCTTGGGTTTGAACTGCTGGACTTGAGGCTCAAAAAGCATCTAAACCTCATAGATAATTCGAGCGATGTATGGACCGTCTCAAGGTATATAAGGGAAGAGAAACCGGACATAGTCCATACCCATATGACAAACGACAACCTGGTTGCCGGGCTCTCGGCCTTAATGGCACGCTCTTCGGTCCCTGTGGTGCGTACAAGCTACGAAGGCCAGGGCCTTCAAACGACACCACGCAACCGGCTGCTGTTGTCCTGGCTTACCTCTGGGCTGGTAGTGGTGTCTGAAATGGCGGGGGAGACTGATGTACGAAACTTTGGCCTCTCCAGGGACAGGGTGTGGAAAATAGAGGTAGGGGTAGACACAAACCGCTTCAGCCCCAGACGCACAGAACCTCGTACCAGAGCGTCGTTGGGCATAGGATCCGGAGACGTGGTGGTTGGGGTTGTTGCCCGGGTCCAGTGGCACAGGCGTTTTGACGTATTTCTTGAGGCCTTCCGTCGGGCCTCGGAACAGATGCCGAATCTAAGGGCGATGATTGTAGGCAGAGGAACGAACATTGTCCCCGTGGCGGTCGAGCCCGCCAGAAAGATGGGCCTCAACGGAAAGGTGGTCTTTCCGGGATACAAACAGGGCAATGAGTATGTAGAGACGCTTGCCGCCATGGACATGAAAGTCTTCCTTGTCCCCGGCACGGACGGATCCTGCAGGGCCGTCAGAGAGGCGATGGCCATGGGGCTTCCGGTCATAGCGGCGCGCCGGGGCATGCTGCCCGAGATAGTTGAGCACGGCAATAACGGATTTGTGATTGATGACACGCCCGAAAAACTCTCACAATCCATCATCAAACTTGCGACCGACGCGCCACTGAGACAACGTATGGGAGAGGTCTCAAGACAGATTGCGTTAGAGAGATTCTCCCTGGCCAAAGAGGCCCACGAGATAGAGGCCGTGTACAAGGCCTTGTTACGTTAAGCAGCCTGCCGTAATGAAAAAAGAGCTTTCTGTAGTTATCGTAAACTGGAACACAAAAGACCTGCTAAAGGACTGCCTTGATTCTTTGTATGGGACGGTCAAGGATCTCTCGTTTGACGTCTATCTGGTTGATAACGCATCCACCGACGGTAGTGTGGAAATGGTGCAACAAAAATTCCCCGACGTAAGGGTTACAAGAAACAAAGAGAACCGCGGTTTTGCCCCGGCAAATAATCAGGTCTTGCCGGATATACATACGCAGTATGTATTTCTTCTTAACACGGATACCGTACTTCTAGAAGGCACGGTCGAGGGCATGGTGTCTTTTATGAACGAACATCCCGATGCGGCTATAGTAGCGCCGCAGTTCCTTAACCGTAACGGCGCAAAGCAGACCACCTTTGACAATTTCCCGTCACTCTCGACGGAACTCATGAACAAGAGTCTGCTTAGGATGTTACTCCCGGGTCGCTACCCCAGTAAACGTGTTGATTATAAGGAGCCGCTTGTGGTCGAATCGGTCCTGTGTGCCGGAGTAGTGCTAAGGCAAGACGTTTTCAGACAGGTGGGGTTCTTTGATGAGGACTATTTTCTGTTTTTAGACGACAGCGACATATGCTTCCGGCTTAAACGGGCGGGGTGGAAGTGCTTTTTCCTGCCACATCTCAAGATGTACCACTTCGGAGGCGGCGGGACAAAGACCAAGTCCAGAGCAGGTTCAGTCATCGAGTATTACAGGTCTCTGTACAAGTTTTTTAAGAAGAACAGGAGCGCTACAGA
>JAZGAY010000224.1:0-5650 GCA_036475985.1 Candidatus Brocadiales bacterium | reverse complement strand
GCCAATGTGTACCCCCGGACTCTCTATGTATAACGTACCGAAATAATTGGACTTAAGACCTTACACCCCAAACCCGGTCTCTCTCCATTTTATAAACCGTCCCTGTCAATCTGGCAGGACTTGAAAGGGACACACGAAAGGGTTATTATTAAGGCCTTACCCATGGAGACAGAAAACAACTACATATCTATCCGGGGCGCCAGGGTACACAACCTTAAAGACATCGACATAGACATACCCAGGGACAAACTGGTTGTTGTGACCGGTGTAAGCGGTTCGGGCAAGTCGTCACTTGCCTTTGACACCATTTTCGCTGAGGGTCAGAGGCGCTACATAGAGTCTCTTTCCACCTATGCCCGCCAGTTCCTCGAACAACTCGAGAAGCCCGACGTAGACCATATTGAAGGGTTGCCACCCACCGTTGCCATAGAGCAGCGAACGATAGCCACCAACCCCCGCTCCACTGTAGCCACAACGAGCGAGATATACGACTACATTCGCCTTCTTTACGCACGTACGGGTACCCCTTACTGCCACAAGTGCGGACAAGCGGTCAGCCGCCAGAGTGTCGATGAAATTGCCGAAAAGGTAGGACAGATACCACCCGGTACGAGGATAATGCTGTTGGCCCCGGTAATAAAAGGCAAGAAGGGTGAACACCGTGAGGTCTTGGAGGCCATCAGGAAGGAGGGTTTTGTAAGGGCGCGCGTAGACGGAGTGCTTTTAGACATAACACAGGTAACGAAGTTAAGCCGCTACAAGGTCCATCACATCGAGGTACTGGTGGACCGTCTGGTGTTAAAGGAAGAGCTTAACGACAGGCTCTACAATTCCCTGCAAACCTGCCTTGAGGTAGGGGAGGGGATGATGGTCCTGTCGCAGGAGAAGGGACGCGAGTGGTACGACACGCTCTTTAGCCAACGATACGCCTGCAAGCAGTGCAGTATAGGGCTTGAGGAACTGGCGCCGAGACTTTTTTCTTTTAACAGCCCCTACGGCGCATGTCCCGACTGTGAGGGTCTCGGCTCAAAGATGGAATTCGACGCCGAGCTCATTGTACCAGACAAAAACCTCACCCTTGGGCAAGGGGCCGTCCAGGCATGGGAAGACTGGGGCACAAAAAAGGACCGCCATTACGCCGGCATACTGAACGATTTCTCCAAGAAATTCTCCGCTGCACCCGACACCCCGTTTAAAAAGCTGACCAAGGGAACAAGAGAGACCCTTCTTTACGGTACAAACGGTAAGACCAGAAAAGACTTTGAGGGTGTCATACCCATCCTCAGAAGACTATACGATAAGACGGAGCGCAAGAAGATAAAGGGTAAACTCGAGTCTTACATGTCGGAACGCCCGTGTGAGGCATGTAACGGTGCGAGGCTCAGGCCGGAGGCGCTGGCCGTCAAGGTGGGAAGAAAGACAATAGACGAGCTTACGTCAATGGATATTGAAAGGGCCCTAAGATTTTTCCGCAGCCTGGCCTTCACGGGCGAGAAGGAGCTCATCGCAAGGGAAATACTCAAGGAGGTTACAGGACGGCTAAAGTTTATGTCAGACCTGGGGCTCGGGTACCTGACCCTGGACCGCACCAGCACAACCCTCTCGGGCGGCGAGGCCCAGAGGCTGAGGCTTGCCTCGCAGGTCAGATCGGGACTTGTAGGGGTGTGCTACGTGTTGGATGAGCCCACCATAGGTCTCCATGCAAGAGACGGCGGTAAGCTTATCAAGACGCTGAAGTCGCTGCGGGACCAGGGAAACACGGTAATCGTGGTGGAGCACGACGAAGAAACGATAAGAAACGCGGATGAGATAATAGACCTGGGGCCGGGGGCGGGGAACAGGGGTGGAGAAGTAGTCTCCCACGGCACGCTGGCGGACATCCTGAAGATAAACGGCTCCATTACGGCAGGCTATCTCAGACATGAGCTGGCAATCGGCCTACCCTCAAGGCGCAGGAAGGCCGAACCGGAAAACGCCATAATGGTAAAAGGCGCAAGCGAAAACAATCTAAGGTCGATAGACGTGGAGTTTCCCCTGGGTGTCTTTTGTTGCGTCACCGGGGTGTCCGGGTCGGGTAAGAGTACACTTGTAGACCAGATACTCCACAGGGCGCTGAGCAGGGCAATCTACAGGAGTAACGTCAAGCCCGGTGCCCATGACCGCATCGTTAACATTGAAAAGATAGATAAGGTAATAGAGATAGACCAGTCGCCCATCGGTCGCACGCCGCGCTCAAACCCCGCCACCTATACCAAGGTCTTCGGGCACGCAAGACAGGTCTTTGCCCAGACAAAGGAGGCAAAAATCAGGGGGTACGGTCCGGGCCGTTTCAGTTTTAACATAAAGGGTGGTAGATGCGAGGGTTGTGAAGGGCAGGGCAGAAAGAAGCTTGAGATGCACTTCCTGCCCGACACCTACGTCACCTGTGACCAATGTAAAGAAAAGAGATATAACAGAGAAACACTTGAAATCATCTATAAGGACAAGACCATCGCCGACGTACTGGCAATGACGGTGGACGAGGTACATGGTTTCTTTAGAAACATACCGAAGATAGAACGCATTCTCAGGACCCTCAGGGACGTGGGTCTGGGCTACATCACTCTGGGTCAGCCCTCCAACACACTCTCAGGGGGTGAGGCGCAGAGGGTGAAGCTGGCTACCGAACTGGCCAAGTACCCCACGGGAAGGACCCTCTACATTCTCGACGAGCCCACCGTGGGACTTCACTTCGCCGACATAGAAAATCTGCTAAAGATACTCAACCGTCTGGTCGACATGGGCAACACCGTGATAGTAATAGAACACCACCTGGACGTTATAAAACAGGCCGACTACGTCATAGACCTTGGCCCGGAGGGTGGCGACGCCGGCGGCGAACTGGTGGTTGCGGGGACGCCCGAACAAGTAGTAAAGAATAAAAGTTCTCACACCGGCCGCGCCCTTAAGAAATACCTTGCATAGACGTGTGGGTCTAATATATTGTCTTGCGGCACCTGTCATACCAGAGCATTGATTATTATTCGGGTCATGTGACCGTCGTCACCGAATAACCAAAAAGGAGATCGTGATGGATTTCGACCTGGGCGATAGTCTTCGTAACGCTTCAGCGCAGACAATGGAGGCCTGCAAGCAGATCTACGCACGCGTCGATAACAGGGCGGCCAGGGGCGAGGTCAGGGACTTCATAACGAAAGAATTCCTCAGAAAGTACGTGCCGGACACCTATGGCATAGAACGAGGTTTCATAATAACGTGCGACGGCCACACGAGTTATGAGCAAGACATTATCATCTACGATAAGACCAAGACCCCACTGTTATGTAAACACGGAAACTCTCACGTGCTGCCGGTTGAAGGTGTATACATAACCACCGAGGTACACTCTTTACTGACGTTTGAAGACCTTGAAAGGTGTGTCGAAGATACCGAAAGGATAAAGAAACTGAGAAAATCCGCTTATCTCAAACCCCCGACGCCGGTCTACAGGATACGGGAGTTCAGGGAGTTAAAGGACTATTTTAACGTTGTCTCTTACGTCCTCGTATATGACACGCCACACACCCTAAAAGAACTGACCGAGCAGCTGATGGAGATCAATCATAGCCGGAATGTACTGCCACAGCACCAGATTGACAGCATCTTCATACTCAGAAAGGGCGTTATATTCAATTTCAAGGGAGTGGAGATGGGCGGCAAGATGCAGTTCATGGTGCTGGAGGACACAGACCGGGCATACGCAGATACGGAGACGGAGGACCCCCTGCAATTATTTTATCTGGCCGTAATGAGCCGCCTGGGAAGGGTCTGGATGCACGGGATTGACCTGCGGGAATACATAAAGATACAGCTTGAGCCAAACGTGCTCAAGCGTCTGGAGAAAAAGCCGGAGAATTATTAACTCTCCACCCTACCCCTTTGCCTTAAAGAACAGCCAGTTCTTTTCGCCGGGAATCTTGCCGCCTTTGATCTTTATCAGATAATATGTCCCGCTGAGCTTTTTGCCTCCGAGGGTAAACTTTAACTCCTTATCCCTCTTTTCCTCAACAAGCTCCATACTGCCCGCATCCCATATCTCCACCGTGCCGGCCCCGTAGTTGCCTTCGGGGATGACATCCTCAAAATCTATGTAGTCTACGGGATGATCTTCTGTCTGGACTGCCAGGCGCTTGACGCCCGGTTCTTCAGGCGGGCCCTTGGGTACTGCCCAGCTCCTGAGGACTCCACCTATCTCAAGCCTCAGGTCCCAGTGCAGCCGTGTTGCGTGGTGTTCATGTACCACAAATCTCTTTTTGCCGATGTTTTTTGGCTCCCCTTCGGGTTCCGGCGACTTCGAGAAATCTCGCCGTTCTTTGTACTCCTTCAGGCTCCCCTTGCCGCCATTCACCGGACTCGAATCACTCCATGGCCTCAATCATCCAGGGGATCTCCTCGTCCCCAAACCTTATAGAGGCGTCTTCTGCCAGCGTCTCGTACTCGCCGCGGAAAAAATCCTCGTGGCTCTTCTCCATCTTGGCCAGCTTCTCAAAGACGTTCTTGGACCCGGGGTCGGTGGTCTTTTCTCCCGCCTCTTTGTAGAACCGGTAGGCCCTTTCCTCGGCCTCGTATATGACCTTTAAAACGTCCTGAAGGGTGGCGTCCCTGGGGGGAGTCCGCACCATCCTTCTTGCGTGCTTCTTTTTGGATTCTGATATGTCCGGCTCATGTCCCACCAGGCGGCGGTACCAGTCGGTCAGTATCTTCCGATGCTCCTCTTCGGTATCGGCCATGATGTCGAGCTTCAGGGTGGCGCCCTTATCGGGCATTTGTGATGCGACAGAACGGTAGAAGTCCCGGGCCTTTATCTCTTGGAGGATGGCCAGCTCTATTATATCTAAGACCTCTTTGGTGGGCTTCATAAGGACCCTCTCTTCGGACCAAGCCCTCTCCTGCCAATAGGAATTGGCTAATCCCCCAGAAGCGCCGCTAAACTGGCGACGTGCTCCTCCTCGTCGGCCAGGAAACCTTCCAGTATGTTCCGGCTGGTGGGGTCGCCTTCAGCGTCAACCACCTTGATCCACTCCCGGTAACTCACGACGGCATCCTGTTCGGCCTTCAGGTTTACCTTTATCATATCCACGCCCTTTTTCGGCACCTCGGGCGGGTTGGGTCTGGTGGTCGGCATCCCGCCCAGGGCGGCTATCCTATCACCCAGCTTATATGCGTGGTCCATCTCGGTGAAGCTAAGCTTCTTGAGGAGTTCTTTGACACTCTCGGCGTTAGAGCCCTTATACAGGTAATGGTGCTGCATATACTGAACGAGGGCCGTTAGCTCTTCCGTTAGGGCCTTATTCAATACATCTATAATCTTCTTGGTGTCCATCTACTCTACCCCCCTCTTGAATTGTCTTTTCGTTTTCCAGCCTGCGGCTCGACCTTAATATCCGCAGAAAATTCGATAAAGGCCGCTTATAAGACAAGACCCAAGTACCAACCATACAACGACCTTACAGTGGAAAGATTATATCCCTATGCGCAAACTATTACAAGCCGTTTCACCGCAGGGTCCTGAACGGGCAGGGGCCCGTATGGTACACTACACTAACTCTTGCAACAGCTCCCCTCTAGCGCAATTTTTCAATGGAGCCTGGGCCACCCTCCGGGTATAACG
>JAZGAY010000223.1:0-7470 GCA_036475985.1 Candidatus Brocadiales bacterium | reverse complement strand
GGGTGCATGGTCAAAAATGCCCTTTATCCCCTGAAGTTCAGGGGCATCTTTAAGAAGACCCCCTGGGGCGGCAACAGAATTGGAAGGCTCTTTGAAAAAAAGGTACCGCCTGGCGGTGGTATAGGTGAGTTCTGGGAAATCGCCGACCGCAACGACGACAACAGCATTATCACAAACGGCGTCTATAAGGACATGCCTTTGCACAAACTCATGGATGGCCCCGAAGCCAGCGACATGCTGGGATATGAACACAGGCGCATGCACAGGGACGAGAACAGATTTCCGCTCATGCTGAAGCTGATTGACACGTCGGAGAGGCTGTCCCTCCAGGTCCATCCTGATGATTCTTATGTCAGGGCAAACGAGCCTCCCGGCGACTCAGGGAAGATGGAGGCATGGTACATTATCCACACGGAGCCAGAGGCATGGATAGTACGCGGTCTCAGGCCCGGCACCACTCGAGAGGGCCTTGAGAGTTCCCTGCATGAGAGTACCCTGGAAGAGTGTCTGAATTTTCTCCCGGTCAGCCCGGGTGACGTCATATTTATTCCTCCCGGCGTCCTCCATTCTATTGGCCCCGGTATAGTGCTCCTTGAGGTGCAGCAGAACTCGGACATTACCTATAGACTATTTGACTGGGGCAGCACGAGGGAGCTGCACACGGAAAAGGCCATGGACGTAATAAATTTTGCGCCCCCGGCTGCGTACAGACAAGACAAGATGCAGCCAACATTGCTCAGTCCGCCACCCAGAAAGAGAGAACTACTCCTGGAATGTGAAAAGTTCGTGCTGGAGTCCCTGGAATTGAACGCACCGTATGATATTGCCGATATGCGCACGTTTCACATCCTTACCGTCATAGAGGGCTCGGGTAAGATCACGTATGGGCAGTCTGAGACTATTGACATACATGCTGGTGAGTCGGTGCTGATACCGGCCGCACTTGGAGCCTATAATTTATGTCCCGAGGGAAACTGTAAGATAATCAAGTCCATCCCGGCACGTCCAGGATGATATACCTTGAATCATCCGGAGAATTTGTTTATATGAACTCTTGGGCCATTCTTTAACGGCCCTGTCGAACATCGGGTACAACGAACCAATGGAAAGGTTACAGAAAATACTGGCTGGTGCGGGCATAGGCTCCAGAAGGCGGTGCGAGAAATTGATTGCTGCCGGTCACGTCACGGTCAACGGAAATGTCGTCAAGAAGATGGGCGTTACCGTAGACCCTCAAAAAAGTGAGATATGCTGCGACGGAGTTCGCGTACGCGACGAAAATAAGGTTTATTACCTGCTTAATAAACCGAGGGGTTTTGTGTGCACCAACCGCGACGAACTCGGCAGGCCCAGGGCCATAGACCTGCTCCCGGACGTCCCTCAGAGGGTTTATACGGTGGGGCGGCTTGACGAAGACAGCGAAGGGCTGATAATAATCACCAATGACGGCGAGTTTACGAACCTCCTGAGCCACCCCCGGCACGGCGTCCCCAAGACCTATCGTGTGGAGGTGGATGGGCGGATAGACGCAGACAGCGTTAAGGACTCACTGGGCAAGGGGGTATGGCTTTCTGGAGGTAAGACCCTGCCCGCCGGGGTGAGAGTTACGCGGGGGGGAAGGAACAACACCGTTCTTGAGATAAGGCTCCGTGAGGGCCACAACAGGGAAGTAAGACGGATACTCGCCAAACTCGGCCTCACCGTCAGGTCTTTAAAGAGAATCAAGATAGGCTGGCTGTCGGACCCGAGGCTTAGGCCCGGGAAATTCCGCCGTTTAACCGGGGAAGAACTGAGAAGGTTTTATTCACTGACAAAGACGGCCTCGAGGGGCCGATTGCAGGTTAAGAAATGACACAATTACTTAAGGCAAGAGATGGCATAATAACCGAAGAGATGCGCCGCGCGGCCAAAGATGAGGGCTGCGACGCCGAGCTCCTCAGGAAGAAGATTGTCGAGGGAAAGGTGGTATTACCCTTCAATCGCCACAGGAATAGAGGGCGCACAAAGGGTGTCCTTGGCATCGGAGAGGGGCTTAGGACAAAGGTCAACGCAAACATAGGCACATCGCAGGACTACCACCAGGTGGAAGAAGAGCTCGAAAAACTCAGGGTGGCCGAGAAGGCCGGTGCGGACGCAGTTATGGACCTCAGTACGAGTGCCAACCTGAGAGAGGTAAGAAAGAGGGTGATGGAAGAGTCAACCATCACGGTCGGCAGCGTGCCGATATATGAGGCAGTGGTAAAGGCCGCAACAAAAGGCAACCCCATCAAAGACACGAAGCCCGGGGACATGCTCGATGCCGTAAGAAGGCACTGTGAGGACGGCGTGGACTTTGTCACCGTGCACAGCGGCGCCACAAGGGCGGTGCTGAAGCTCCTCAACGAGACCAAGAGGGTGTGCGGTGTAGTCAGCCGCGGAGGCGTGTTCCTGGTCGAGTGGATGACGGTGCACAACAAAGAAAACCCGCTCTATGAGAATTTCGACGAGCTATTAGATATCGCCAGGGAGTACGACGTCACGCTCAGCCTCGGAGACGCCATGAGGCCGGGGGCGCTGGCCGACTCGTTTGACAGGGTACAGGTATACGAGCTCAACGTGCTTGCGGAACTCTGCCAGCGCGCCAGGGAGCACGGGGTGCAGACGATTATAGAAGGCCCGGGCCACGTACCCATCGACCAGATAACCGCCCAGGTCAGACTCCAGAAGGAACTCTGTCGCGGTGCGCCCTTTTATGTCCTGGGGCCTATAGTCACCGACGTGGCGCCTGGCTACGACCATATAACCTCCGCCATAGGCGGTGCCATAGCCGCCGCTGCCGGCGCGGACTTCCTCTGCTACGTGACGCCCTCGGAACACCTCAGCCTGCCAACGGTACAGGACGTCTGGGACGGCGTTATGGCCGCCAGGATAGCCGCCCACGCCGCGGACATCGCTAAAGGCATAAAGGGCGCCAGGGACTGGGACAAGACCATGTCGCAGATGAGGCGGGAGCGTAACTGGGAGGGTCAGTTCGCCACCTGCATCGACAGGGAAAGGGCCGAAAAATTCAGGGCCGCCCGGCCCACCTCGGATAACGGAGACGTATGCTCCATGTGCGGGTACTTCTGTGCCTTCAAGATAGCCGATGACGACTCCTGAGAGGCCCGTACTCATCATAAAGCACATTGACATAGAGGGCCCGGGCACGCTGGGCGAGTTCATAGAGAGGAACGGTATCCGCCACCAGGTAGTAAACGCCTTCCTTGAGGATTCGTACATAGAAGAGCCGGGCGACTATTCCGCCGTCATAACCCTGGGCGGGCCAATGGGTGTTTATGACGATACGGAGGTGTATCCGTTTCTCGCCTGGGAGGACGCCTTCTTGAGCAGGGCCATCCGTGAAGACGTGCCGGTCCTGGGCATATGTCTGGGCGCACAGCTGATTGCAAAGGCTGCCGGCGCCAGGGTGACAAAGGCGCCGGAAAAGGAAATAGGCTGGTCTGGTGTAACGCTCACGGACGAGGGCAGGGCCGACCCCTTATTCAAGGGACTTTCGCCGGAAATCCTCGTCTTCCAGTGGCACGGCGATACCTTCGATATACCCGAAGGCGGTAGGAGGCTCGCGGCTTCGGACGTCTGTCCGAACCAGGCGTTCCGGGTGGGCAGGGCCGCATACGGTCTCCAGTTCCACCTTGAGGTAACGCCCCCGATGATAAACCAGTGGATAGACGCCTATGAAGGAGAACTGAATTCGTTAAGAGGGATTGTTGACGCCAGGGAGATAGCAAGGCAGAGTGAAGAAAACGCTACCGCCTGCAGCGCACATGCAGAGCGGTTCTACACGAATTTCTTCAATATCTCCGGCGTACTTGCCTGACGTGTTTTTGAACAAGAAATATGTGGGAGGGATTATGAAGACGCTTAAGGTCTTGGGATTATTGCTTGTTATTTTAATGACTGCGCCTCGTCCGTGTCATGCCGCTATCTGGATGACCTCTTACGACTGGTTCTACGCAGATCAGTTCAAGGTGCCTGACGACCCTTATGAGGCCGAAGAACTCGCGGAACAGGTATTCGGGGAAGAAAGGGCCATGAGAGAGGCCTATGTGCGCGGCGTGGCAGACACGCTCATGCTCCTCAGCACCACAAAGACGGACAACAAAGACATGCTGGACGGGCTGAAGAACCTGAGTTTCGGGGAAATGAGCGAACTTGTCACACGGATTTACAAGGAGCAACCCCAGTACAGGGATAAACCGGTTATATTCGTCCTGGGGTACATAATGCCGAAACTCCGCACCCGGCTCGGCAAGCCGCTGGAAGGGCAGCTAAAGGGGGATGAGTTCATCGAAGCCCCGTAAGGTGTTACCCCTGCACCAACTCGTTCTCGGCAGAAACGGGTGTATATTGTACCTTTAAGGTTGTAACGCCTGTATAACATTTGTAGGTAAAACCATCGGGAAGACTCCGCCACTGCTTCTTGAAGTTGAGCCGTTTTCCATTATCCGGCAATTCTCACCCTCCCGCCCTTATCTCCCATATCCTCAACCTCAATCTCCACGGGCAAGAATTTTTTTATTACCTCTATGTTCGTAAGGAGGTGGCTGGTAACCTTTGGTGTGATGAAACGCGAAGACCCCTTCGACAGGGCAAGGGGAAGTACCAACTGGTCGGCCAGGTGCTCGTCCACCACCCCGTCTGTTTCCATAAGACCCAACAGGCCGTCAACCGCCTCATCAGCCACTGCCTCGGCTCGCTTACCCACGGCACCGAGCCCGTAGTAACAACACTGCGAGCGCTCAAACTCGGCCACTAGCAATAACATGCTCCCGCGCCCCACGGCCGGCATCTCCTCCTGCCTTATATCGAGCGCACAGGCAAGCCCCGCCCCGGCAAGCCGTTTTTCCGCCCGTTCCGCCTGCCTCCTCCGTACGTGCTCCGGCAGGTTGCCCGTTGCGGAGACGCCGTTTATTTTCCTGAGCGCACCCCTCTCTTCCAGTACCAGCGGTTTTATATCCCCGGTCGGCGAAATCTCTGCAATTAATTCGCCCCCGCCACGCGGATAGAAACCCGCCCGCGGCATCTCAAGCCCTGCGTCAAGCCCCAGTTTCCTGGCATATTCGAGCCAGTGGAGCTTCAGGTAATGAAAGCACGGGCTCCACGGCACGTGTGTCCCCCCTGTTATACGCACCCTTGAACGTCTATCCGTCCCGCCATTCTTCAGGAGCGCAAGCGGAAGAAAAATGCTCTGAAGCACCAATGACACAGACCCGGCAGTGCCTATCTCAAAGGAATATTCACCGTGGTTTACCAGACCGGGCGTGAACGCAAGAGATTCCGAACCGGCCTCGGCACCCTCTACGACTGCGGCCGAGACCCTCTGAACGGCCTTTACGGCCTGAAGGTGTTGGGGTCTAAGACCGGGGGATTTCCTGCCTGCGCGGATGTTAAATATCTCAAACGGTGTGCCGGTTATGGCAGAGAGCGTCAGGGAGGTTCTAAGTATCTGTCCGCCACCCTCGCCGAATGAACCGTCTATCTTGAGGGGCCGCATGGTGGAAGATTATAGAAAGAAGCCTTGGGATGCCAGCAAATAATCTTGGGCGAGGAATAAAAACTCTGAGCGCTCTCAGAACTTGCGGTTACACACTGCGGGCCATGTCAGCTATTGCAATCAAAGGTAATATTCAGATGGGGGCAGGCTCGAACGCAGTTACCGCATTGGATACATAGTTCCGGCTTGGTGACAACCTCCGAGGTCTTGTCGCTCTGCCAGCGGCCGTCACTGAACCATGCGTCCTCTTGATAGGGAGATGGGTCTGTATGCACCATCACAAGCGCATCTTGTGGACAGCTTGCAATACATTTGCCACAGCGATGGCACTTTTCCTTGTCTATACAGACAAAGTAGTCACACTGCAGACACCTTGTGCCCTCGTATTCGGCCATCTCCCGGGTCATTGAATCCTCCACCTCCTGAAAACCGGTCTTGGATACACTAAGCCAACCGCCGTATTTCTTCTTCCTGCCAAGCCTGTCCGGGTCCTCGCCATACCAGGGAGATTGTCTCACCTTCTCCTCTTTCTGTGGCAGACTGTATAATTCAGGTTCCTGGCCCAGATATTCGAGCATCGCCAAAGATACCTTGTGTGCCTGTCCAATGACCTCAATGACGTTGGTGGTGGTACCGAGGTGGAAATCGCCTGCCGCAAATATCCCATCTTCAGTGCTCGTGAAGTCTTCGCTGTTTATCTCAAAGTTATCGGGGAGCATAGAAACGTCGGGGGCCTGAGCCACGGCCGGTATCACTATATCGGCCTCCAACTCAAACTCACTATTGGTAATGGGTACCGGCACTTTTCTACCCCCCTTACCACCCTCCGGCTCAATCAGCTCCATTTTTATACATTTAAGCTTGGCCACTTTTTTGCCGTCTTCACTCAATATCTCTATCGGGGCCTGCAAATAATATACAGGTACGTTCTCCTCAAAAAGGCCCTCCACCTCTTCTTCGTCCATAGGCATTTCTTCCCTGCCCCTTCGGTAGAGGATGAACGACCTGGCCCCCAGCCTGATAGCACTTCTTGCCGCGTCGGCCGCAGTAAAGCCACCGCCGATTACGGCCAGCGTCTTGCCCTGAACATTCACGTCCTCACCAAGGCTGAGCTTCCTGAGGAAGTCGACACCGGGAAACACCCCTTCCAAATCCTCGCCCTTGACCTTCATCAGCTTCGCTCTGTGCGCCCCCAAGGCTATCAACACAACGTCAAATTTCTTTTTCAGTTCAGCCAGCTTCACGTCCTTGCCAAGTGCGGTGTTGAGCTTCAGTTTCATGCCAAGTTTCTTCAGCAGGTCCACCTCTTCCAATATTATCTCCGGTGGCAGGCGATAGGCAGGTATACCCACCCTCAACATACCGCCCGGCTGAGACAGCGCTTCGTATACAGTCACCTTGCAGCCGGAAAGTAAGAGGTCATTGGCCACAACCAGCCCGGCAGGGCCGGCGCCTATAATGGCCACGGACTTGCCGTTCTTCTTTATCGGTAAGACCTCTTTTAGAAACCTCTCTTGATAGTCAGGCGGAAGGTTGTCGGTTATGAACCTCTTGAGCCCCCTTATGGACACAGGTCTCGTATCTACGGTCTCTCCGTCCCTGGGCCTGATGAGCTTTCTCTTGCAGTCGGTCTCACAATAGTGGACGCAGACACGGCCGCAGATGCTGGCGAATACGTTCGCAGCCCGGTTGACCTTCCAGGCCTCGTAGTAATCGCCCTCCAGGATTAGACGGATGTACTTGGGGATGTTAGTGCCGGCGGGGCAGGCCTTCTGGCAAGGCGGTTGCCGCGCCTCAACCGTAGTCGACCTCTTTTCGGTAGCCTGTGAGAGTTCCATAAGACACCAAATATAAAGTCTTAAATAACTGTCACGGGGGGCATTTCATCTTACCGGAAACCCATGTCAAACACATAGTACTCTTGACAAGTAACTATG
>JAZGAY010000222.1:0-10089 GCA_036475985.1 Candidatus Brocadiales bacterium | reverse complement strand
CTTTAAGGCCGTACAAATAGGCGGTCCGTCGGGCGGCTGTGTGCCGGAGGAGCATCTGGACACACCGATTGATTACGAGTCGCTTCAAAAGGTGGGCGCTATAATGGGTTCCGGGGGACTTATAGTGATGGACGAGAAGACGTCCATGCCCGGGATGGCCAAATATTTTATAAATTTTATACAGGATGAGTCTTGTGGTAAATGTGTCCCCTGCAGGGTTGGCACAAGGAGGATGCTGGAAATCCTCAACCGTATAAATGATGGCGAGGGAAGGGACGGAGACATAGCATTACTGCAAGAGCTCGGCAGCCAGATAAAGGTGACGTCTCTCTGTGGCCTGGGGCAGACGGGGCCCAACCCCGTACTGGCGACAATAAGATATTTTAGACACGAGTACGAGGCCCTGATAAAGGGCGAGGACCTGCAGAAGGCAGAGAAATCACCCGACCTCTCAAAGGTGTCGGAAGGATAGCGATGAAGATTATTTCCGTAGCGGGCACCAGTAGTGAAGCAGGTAAGACGACCGTCGGTACCTTTATCATAAAGGCGCTGAGGGATGTTTGTGCCCTGAAGGTTACCGTCCGGCACGAGGGGTCATGTCCCAGGGACAAAGACACGTCGTGCGACGGGTGCTCTTCCGAGGAAGAGTCCCTGTTTACGGTAATCACCGACCCTGCCATTCTTTCGGACCCGGGTAAGGATACTGCAAGATATCTTCGGGCAGGCGCCCAAAAGGTCGTCTGGCTTCAGACAAATTCCGAATGCGCCAGAGAAGGCATACGCAAGTCCCTCAAGATGTTTGACGACAGGGCTATAATATTGATTGAGGGGAACAGGTTTATTGCTATTAGACGGGCCGACCTGGCTGTCATGGTAGTGCCTTCAGATTTGAAGAAGGTAAAACGCTCGGCACTTGAGATATTTGAGAAGGTCGACCTTTTTGTCATAAACAGGCGGCCCGGCATTTCGGAACAGGCGATTGCAGCCACAAAGGCACGCCTCGAGTCTATGGGCGGCAAGTCGGGTATAATAGTCATTGACCCGCGCAATCCCGAGCCTGAGGCGCGAGACGCACTTCTTGCCAGGGTCAGGCGGGCAGTTAAATCACCCGCGGGGGTGGCTGTGTAAACGCCTTTTGTTCTTCCTTAAGGCAAAGGGAACATGGAAAAAAAATGGACGTACCCGTCTCCCGACAGCGGACTTCAGGAACTGCTCGTGTCCAGCCTTCGTATCTCACCACTGCTTGCAAGGCTGCTGGCCAACCGCGGCATAAGCGACGTTGATTCTGCCCACGTCTTTCTACAGCCAAAGATGACTCACCTCTCAAACCCACTGGAACACCCTGGCCTCGAAAAGGCCGCTAAGCGGCTGGCAAAGGCCGTAAGGGCCGGCGAGAGGATAGCCGTCTACGGGGACTATGACGTTGACGGTGTGACGGGTACTGCAATCCTTCTTCAGTTTTTCGATCTCCTAAAGGCAAATACAACCTGGTATATACCGGAAAGGTTAGAGGAAGGATACGGGCTGAATCAGCTGGCAGTTGAGAGATTGGCCGCGGACGGTGTGGACATTATAGTAACTGTAGATTGTGGTATCACGTCCGTAAAGGAGGCAGACATACTTAAGGCCAAGGGTGTCGAGCTTATAATCACAGATCACCATGAGGCCGCGAGTGAGCTTCCCGTTGCCCTGGCGATAATAAACCCAAAGCTGCCAGACTCAAACTTTAGCTACAGGGATTTCTCGGGGGCGGGTCTTGCGTTCAAGCTATGCTGGGCATTGGCTGAAATACTTTCAAATCAGAAGCGGGTTACCCCACAGTTCAGGGAGTTTCTGCTGGACGCCGTCGGGTTGGCGGCCCTCGGCACTATAGCAGATTCAGTCCCGCTTACGGGCGAAAACCGTATCCTTGCCAAATACGGGCTGGCGTTTCTTAGCAAGACTACGCACCCCGGAATACGGGCGCTTAAAGAGGTTTCAAACCTTGCAGGGCCGACGCTCAGCTCGAGGGATGTTGCATTTAGACTTGGGCCCAGGCTGAACGCGGCGGGTAGGGTCTGGACCGCTGCCTTCAGCCTTGAATTGTTAATCACACGGCACCCGGAAAAGGCAAAGACGCTTGCCCAGCATTTGGAAAAATCCAACCGCGAGAGACAAAAGATTCAGGCCGAAATGCTTGGCTCTACCATGAAGAGGATTGAAAAGGAAATAGACCTGGATTCGACCCGGGTTATTGTGCTCGAGAGTGAGTCCTGGCATCCGGGTGTAATTGGAATTGTTGCATCTCGCCTTGTAGATGAGTTTTACAAGCCTGCGATTATGATAGCCTTACGTGGCGACGAGGGTACTGGCTCGGCACGTTCGGTGCCGGGGTTTCATCTGCCTGCGGCGCTGGAGGCCTCCAGAAGTAAATTGATATCTTTTGGTGGACATTCACAGGCTGCCGGGCTTAGAATAAGGAGGGAGGATGTTGAGGGCTTTAGGTACCTGGTGAATAAGTTTGCTTCCGAAGGTATGAAGGCGGAACACCTCGAGCCTACGCTTAATACGGACGGTGAGTTGGCGTTTAAGGACATCTCGGTTGCAGGGGTGCGAGAAATGGACCTCCTTATACCATACGGGGAAGGAAACCCCGAGCCCGTCTTTATTGCAAGGGGCCTGCAGATTGCCGGCCAGCCATGCAGGGTGGGCGGCCAGTCAGGGCGGCACCTGAGCCTATTCCTCCGCCAGGGAGACGTCTCGTTCAGGGCGATAGCCTTCTCTATGGGGGAGATGCTGACACAGGCAGAAGGACATACGGGATCGGTATCTATCGTCTTTACACCCAAGATCTCTAATTGGAGGGGCGAGGCCGTAGAGCTTGAGATAAAAGACATTCGGTTCGATTAGTCCGCAGGAAAGGGGGTGAAGTAAGATGTCAATGGCGCGAAAATTGAAAGAGTATCTGGATGGAAACAAGGTGCCGTATAATGTATCTATGCATCAGGAGGTATATACGGCGCAAGAGGTGGCGGCCGCCGTGCACGTCAAGGGGAAAGAGCTTGTAAAGGTAGTGATTATTAAGACCAAGGATAAGTACGTCATGGCGGTGTTACCGGCCGACCACAAAGTAGACGTTGAGAGGATGCGTACGTTGCTCAATGATGCGGAGGCGCGGCTTGCAACCGAAGGCGAGTTCAAAAGCCTGTTCCAGGACTGCGATGTCGGCGCAATGCCTCCCTTTGGGAACCTTTACGATGTAGGGGTTTACGTGGACAAGTCCCTTGCCGAAGACGAGGATATTGTCTTCCAGGCAGGAAGCCACGTTGAGACCATCAGGATGAAGTACGCTGATTTCGAACGTCTGGTCGGTCCGGAAGTACTTGAATTTGGAAAACATCTATAGGAGAAAAAGGCCTATGGCGGAGAAAAAACGCCTGACTGATTATGCCACATGCGGGGGTTGAGCGGGCAAGATACCCATGGAGTGTATGGAGGGCATGCTGGCTGGCTTGCCTGAGTTCTCTGGCGGCGGCCTGCTTGTAGGGCCGAAGACACTGGATGACGCCGGAGTGTTCAAGGTAAGCGATGAGCTGGCACTGGTCCAGACCCTTGATTTCTTCACACCCATTGTGGACAACCCCTACGACTACGGACAGATAGCCGCTGCTAATGCGCTCAGCGATGTATATGCCATGGGGGGGAAACCCCTCACGGCCATGAACATCCTGACCTTCCCGACGAGAGAGATAGAACCTCCCGTCATTGCAGAAATACTGAAGGGCGGGGCAGATAAGGTGCGCGAGGCGGGAGCCGTAGTTGTGGGAGGCCACACCATGCAGGACTCGGAGATAAAGTACGGCCTTTCGGTTACGGGCACAGTACATCCGGGGAAGATAATCAGGAACTCAGGCGCAAGGCCGGGCGACGCGATCATACTGACAAAGCCCCTTGGGAGCGGACTTACCATCTCGGCCCTTAAGGCCGGTGAGGCCACGGAAGAAGAGGTGGCCGCGATGGTCGAGGTAATGAAGGTGCTTAACAGGGACGCCTCTGAGGTGATGGTTGAGCTGGGTGTGAATGCGTGTACGGACATAACCGGGTTTGGCCTGATGGGTCATGGCTACGAGATGGCCCTGATGAGCAAGGTAACGCTGTCCTTCTCAGCCAGTAAGGCGCCTTTGTTGCCGGGCTCCCTCCAACACGCAGAGATGGGGCTGATGCCGGGTGCATCAGTGCTTAATAAGGGGTACCTCTCGGACAAGGTCGAGATAGAGGGAGAGGTCTCTGAAGACCTTCTTGAGATACTTTTTGACGCGCAGACCTCGGGCGGATTGCTGGTGGCGCTCCCTGCGGACAAGGCGGATCTATACCTGCGTAGGCTCGGCGAAAGGGCCGCCGGTGAGGCTGCCGTCGTTGGGGAGGCGATCGAGAAGCGAAAATATCCATTAATGGTAAAACCTTGATGGCAGAGACGATGTGTCTGCCGCCATACAGCCTCTTAATAGGATTTTCTCCTTAACCCTTTAACTCTATTGCAGGAGCGTTGTAGGATGAATACGCCTGCTCCTGAGAGGACTATGCCGGTATCAAGTAAATACAGGCTACTGTCTTGCCTCCTTTTAGCGATTCTTCTATCACTTATCAGTCTGGAAACGGCCTGCGGGGTGCGGGAGGATCTGAGTGGTTATGATGAAGAGACGTATGCGCGGAAACGCGCAAGCATGGTGGAGAGACAGATCAAGGCCAGGGGCGTCAAGGACTCCCGTGTGTTAGAGGCCATGCTGTCTGTTCCAAGGCATCTCTTTGTCCCCGAGGGACGCAGGAGACACAGTTACGAAGACAGGCCCCTTCGGATAGGCTCAGGACAGACCATCTCCCAACCCTATATCGTGGCCTTAATGACCGAGCTCCTGGAGGTAGACGAAGACGATGCCGTGCTTGAGGTGGGTACGGGCTCTGGTTATCAGGCGGCCGTTCTCGCCGAGGTCGTAAAGAAGGTATACACGATAGAGATAAAGGAAAAGTTGGGCCTTTCTGCCAGAAGGAGGCTTGCAGAAATGGGCTACACGAATATAGACGTACATGTTGGCGACGGTTATAACGGCCTTCCAGAGGAAGCCCCCTTTGACGGTATTATCGTCACCGCTGCCGCCCCACACGTCCCCGAACCCCTTGTCAGGCAGTTGAGGCCGGGCGGACGCATGGTTATTCCGGTGAAGGAACGTTATGGAGGCCAGAGCTTACTGCTCATAACCAAAAGAGACGACGGTACGCTGCAAATGAAAAATATCATCCCCGTACTCTTTGTGCCGTTGCTGCGTGAGGAATGACCTGTCCGGTTTAGACACAAGATGACATGGCATGGTATGGTCTGGAACGGATTTAAAGAATAGAGACATGTTCAAGACCCCCTATAACGTACGAAAAGTTATTCCAGGCATTAGAAATGCGATTGAGCCGGGATATTGTGTGTTTTTTCAGGTAATTGTTGTCCTTTTATGGGCCTTGTTTCTTGCATCTTGCGCTCACTATGAGACACCTAAAGATGTTGAGGGTCCAGTCTTTATAGAGGTTAGCCCGCATGAGATAGTGGCGAGCAGTGGGTCGATTCAGGACATATGGGTTACGGTACTGGATGTGGAACGCAGACCGGTTCCTGGCGTGCTGGTCCGGGCTGAAAGCGACACGCCGGCCCGTGTTATTGTAGCGCCGGAGAGTTTGTTGACCAATGTGGAAGGAAGGGCCCTCTTCAGTGCAAATGGAATCAGCCATTTCCCGGGGACGGCTTACATAACCTTTGTTGCGGACGGGCTCTCTGCCCAGGTGGAAACCGATTTTCTCGTGTGGTAGGACATTTGGCCGGTTATTGCGATGTTGTTTCTTGGTTCTGGTTCTGGTTCTGGTTCAAGGTTTTTTGGAATAAGTCAGGCCTCTTTGTGCGCGTGCGCTGCCTTGACTGCTCGTCACGCCACTCCTGTATTTTCTGGTGATGGCCGGAGATGAGTACGTCGGGCACCTTCAGCCCCCTGAACTCCCTTGGCTTGGTGTACTGGGGATACTCCAGAAGGCCGTCTTTAAAGGATTCGATCTCAGGTGAGTCCTCGTCGCCCAGGACCCCGGGTATCAGTCTTATAACCGAGTCAATAACGACCATCGCCGGTATCTCGCCTCCGCTGAGGATGTAGTCGCCGATGGAGACCTCAAGGAAATCAAATCCCTGCCTTATTCTCTCGTCAAATCCCTCATAGTGACCGCAGACCAGCATAAGGCGCTTCTCTTTGGAAAGCGTGTCTGCAATGGCCTGGGTAAACCTCGCTCCCTGAGGTGTGAGTAAGACCTTTCTGGAGGGTTCACCACACTCCTTTTCTACCGCCTCAACGGCCCTGAACACGGGCTCGGGCATCATTACCATGCCGGGACCTCCGCCATATGGAGTATCATCTACCTTCCTGTGTTTATCAAGTGTGTAGTCCCTTATGTCGTGGAGATGATAACTGACAAGACCCCTTTCCTGCGCAAGCCTGAGCATACTCTGGCCCAGCGTGTTCTTAAACATGTCGGGAAACAGTGTTAGGATATCGATACGCATATTGTTAAGACGAGTTGTAGGGTGCGCGCCTGGAAACATCGTTGAGGGTCGACGATTGCAGTTTCAGTGATAAAGCGCCACTACTGTCGGACGCCGATACCATGTCTCTTTAGTATGACGGCCACCTTTTCCGTTGGCTGTGCACCGACACTCAGCCAGTACTCTATCCGTTCCTTCTTTAGTACTTCCCTCTTCGTCTCATCCTTTTCCAGGGGGTCGTAGTGTCCCACCTCCTCAATAGCCCTTCCGTCCCTCTCCTCGTGGGCGTCAAAGATGCCAATCCTGAAAAATGGCCTGTTCCTGCGACCCATCCTCTTCATCCTGATTCTTACCACTTAGTTCCTCCTTAGGTTAATTATCCCTATTATTTGCCCTTACCAAAGCCCATTGGAAGGCCCATCTTGGGCATGCGCATTTTCATCGGGCCTCCGCTTACCTGCTTCAACATCTTCTTCACAAACTTGAATTGCTTGAGGAGCTGGTTCACGTCCTGGATAGAGGTTCCACTACCCCTGGCTATCCTTGCTCTACGGCTTCCGGTAATGATGACGGGTCGCCGCCGCTCTTCCTTTGACATCGACCGCATTATGGCCTCGGTCCTGTCCATCTGGCTGTCGTCCACGTCAAGGCCGTCCAGCTTGTTTCCAATTCCGGGAATCATCCCCAGGATTTCTTGCAGGGGGCCCATCTTCTTCACCTGCTGAAGCTGCTCCATGAAGTCATCAATCGTTAGGGTGTCTTCCCTTATCTTTCTGGCGAAGTCCATTGCCTGGTCTTCATCTGTTACAGACTGGGCCTTTTCAACCAGGGTCACAATGTCGCCCATACCGAGGATTCGAGAGGCCATGCGGTCAGGGTGGAATTCCTCCAGCTTGTCGAGCTTCTCGCCCACGCCGACAAACTTTATGGGCTTTCCGGTGACGGCCTTGATTGAAAGTGCCGCTCCACCGCGCGTGTCGCCGTCGAGCTTTGTAAGGATGGCGCCGTTGAACTCAAGTTGGGAGTCAAACTCCTTGGCGCTGTTAACGGCGTCCTGGCCCGTCATGGCATCGCAAACGAAGAAGGTGTGGTCGGGCTTCACCCTGTCTCTGATGTCCCTCAGTTCCTCCATCAGCTCCTCGTCTATGTGGAGACGGCCCGCCGTGTCCAGCAGTACTACGTCCAGTGAATTTTCCTTTGCGTGGTCGACGGCCTTCTGGCAGATAGCGGTTGGCTGTCCGGAGGGCTCGGAATACACCGGCACCCCCAGTTGCTTCCCAAGCACCTGTAACTGTTTTATGGCTGCGGGCCTCTTGATGTCGGCTGCTACCAGGAGTGGCTTGCGGCCCTTGGACATCACGAGTTTTGCAAGCTTTGCCGTCGTGGTGGTCTTGCCGCAGCCCTGAAGCCCCACCAGCATTATTACGGTCGGTCCGCCTTCTTTAAATGTCAGCGTGGGGCCGACCGGGCCCATTATGTCTACCAGCTCTTCGTGGATTATCTTTATGATCTGCTGGCCGGGCGTGACGCTCTTTATGACATCCTCACCCTCGGCCTTTACGCCGACCCGCTTGATAAAATCCTTTACCACGCGGTAGTTTACGTCAGCCTCAAGCAGGGCGGTCCTTACCTCCCGGAGACCGTCCTTTATGTTCTGGTTGGTGAGCCGCCCCCTGCCGCGGAACTTATTGAATACACTTTCTAACGAACTGCTTATGGACTCAAACATAACGTGATAAGACCTATAAAAAGACCGGCAAAGTTGGCTTTTCTAAGTGCTAAGGCATTATACATTGCAGACTTGTGTGGCACAACCGAAAAAGGTGAGCTCGGATATGCGTGCTGTTCCTCTAGTACTGTTTGCTGTCGGCTACGCGTTTTATTGTTGCGCCGATTTCGGTGAGGCGTTGTTCAAGGCGCTCGTAGCCACGGTCAAGGTGGAAGATGCTGCGGACCTCTGTGGTGCCCTCTGCCGCAAGCCCCGCCACCACCAGACAGGCTGCAGCCCTGAGGTCCGAGGGCATTACCTGTGCACCTGATAAGCGGGACACGCCGTGCACTATGGCGCTGGGGCCCTCCTTCTGGATGTTGGCGCCCATCCTGTTTAGCTCCGCTATATGCATGAACCTGTCAGGGAACACCTTTTCGGTTATGACGCTCGTCCCCTTTGCGACACTTAGGAGTGACATAAACTGTGGCTGCAGATCTGTTGGGATGCCCGGATGGGCCGACGTCGTGATTACTGTGGCCGACCGTGTGCCACCGTTTACCCTGCAACTGTCGTTTCCCTGGGTGACCTTTACGCCTATTTCTCTCAGTTTATCAAGTATGGCCGTTAGGTGCTCCGGTTTGATATTCTGGACGGTTATGTCACCTCCGGTAATGGCACCGGCGATAATCAGTGTGCCGGCCTCTATCCTGTCAGGTATAATTCGGTGTTTGACGGGTTTTAGTTCCCTTACGCCTTCTATGGTGATGCGGTTGGTGCCTACGCCGTGTATCCTGGCGCCGGCCTTCATCAGAAAACATGCCAGATCCTGCACATCGGGCTCACGTGCGGCACACTCTATGACCGTGATTCCCTCTGCCAGGGTAGCGGCCATCATTACGTTGCAGGTGCCGAGTACGGTGGGGCCGTTGGGTCCGCCGAGATAAATCTCCGTGCCTTTAAGCCGCGTGGCGTATGCCACGATATAACCGTCCTGTAAGGTTATGTCGGCACCCATGGCGCGAAGGCCCTTGAGGTGCAGGTCTATTGGTCGTTGTCCGATGACGCATCCTCCAGGCAGTGCAACCCTCGCCGCGCCGCGCGCGGTAAGAAGCGGCCCCAGGACGCAAATCGAACCCCGCATCGCGTTCACCAGTTCATAGGGGGCCGTTATTCTGTCAACCGCTATCGTGCCAACCTGTACCGAACCATCTTCCATATGTTCGACCTTGAGGCCGAGTTCCTCGAGAGTGTCTTGCATAATGACTACATCTGTCAGGTTGGGGATGTCCTTTATACGGCATGCGCCCTTGGTCAGTATGCAGGCAGCCAGGATGGGAAGCGCGGTATTCTTCGCCCCGTTCACGCTTATACTACCCTTGAGGCGTTGCCCGCCCTCTATGACAAGCTTTTCGTCAACGAGATCTAGCAATTATTATTCGCTCTATATTCTGTAAATCTCTAATGGTATGCATGTCTTTAAAGCGCGCCTCGTTATGACAAACAAGGTCTTTGACCCTGGCGGCCTGGTCTTCTCCCAGCTCCATAATAAGCCATCCGCCCGGTCTCAGCCAGTTATGCGCCCCCTCTACTATCGCCATGTGGTATTTGAAGCCGTCACTGCCCGCCGCCAATGCCCTCGGGTCTTCGTAATCCCTCACCTCTGGCTGAAGGCATTGTAACTCATCCTTAGGTACATAGGGGGGATTGGATACGATAAAATCGATCTCTCCCCCAAGCCCAAGCCCCCGAAAGGCCTCGTAGATTGAGCCTTTGTGGAGGGATATACTGGCCGCCACATCGTGTCTCTTTGCGTTAAGCGCAGCCAGCC
>JAZGAY010000221.1:0-3847 GCA_036475985.1 Candidatus Brocadiales bacterium | reverse complement strand
CACTCTAGGCAAATAGGAGAAGCAGGTTTTGCCAGGGATGTATACTATGGGTGGCGCAAACTTATAGCACCCACGTTGTGCGAGAAACCGTTTGCCTTCCTATGGGACAGGTTTCTTGAGTATGGTGTGGGATATGGCGTTAGACCTTATTATTTCATGATTATTTGGTTTCTATTATGTTGGTTTGCGGGGTTTGTAATATTTAAATTTCCCCTCTTTATTGAACCTGCATCTATAGACTCACCATGCAGAATACCATCGCACGTAGAGGCGATATGGCTCTCCCTTGTCAATCTCCTACCTGGTATACCAGGGGAGTACCCCAAAGTGACTAATCAATGGCAGCTAACAATTTGGGGTGCATATATTGCCACGGTCCTCAGATTATTTGGGTGGATTGTTGTGAGTGTGAGCAGCCTTACAGCAAGCGGACTTTTTAGAAAGTATTTACCCTGAGGTATCTCCTATTTTTTACCCTCAATAATGCTTGTGATGCGTTTGAGGCCGCGCTCCATGAGGTCGCGGGTCTTGGCCTCGACGTTCAGCCGGAGCCTGGGCTCGGTGTTGGACTTCCGGACGTTGAACCACCAGTCCCTGTACTCGGCGGTGACACCGTCCACACGGTCGACCTTGCCGTCCCTGAAGGCCTCGGCGAGCTCGTCGATCTTCGCGTCTTTATCGTCCACGGTGAAGTTCACCTCGCCGCTGGAATAATACTTCTTGAGCGGCGTCACAAGGTTCGACATGCTCACACGCTTGCGCCCTAAAATATTCAGCATCTCGATAAAGGCAATCATGCCGGAATCGGCATAGAAATTGTCGCGGAAATAATAATGCCCCGACAGCTCTCCGCCGAAGACGGCATTCCTATCCCTCATGGTGGCCTTTATAAAGGCATGGCCCACCTTCTCGCGGCACGGCACGCCGCCGTTCCGCTCTATCTCTTCCTTCACAACCCAGCTTGAGCGGAGGTCGTAGACAATAGTGCCGCCCTTCTCTTTGTTGAGAAATTCTCTGGCTATAAGGGCCGTGATCAGGTCGCTGCCGATGGCCTCGCCCTTTTCGTCCACAAACGCCACCCGGTCAGCATCGCCGTCAAAGGCCACGCCCAGGTGGGCCCTCTCCTCACGCACGCGTTCCTGGAGGTCTTTGAGGTTTTTTAGTTTTAAGGGGTCGGCCTCGTGGTTGGGAAAGCTGCCGTCGAGCTCAAAATAAAGGGGGATTATCTCGCAGGGAAGCCCCTTGAATATGATGGGCACCATCTTGCCGGCCATGCCGTTCCCCGCGTCCACCACTATGCGCATGGCCCGCACGTTGCGGATAAACGAGTGGACGTGCTCCCTGTAATCGGTCAACACTTCTTTCTGTATTATCTTACCCGGACGCTCAACGCCGGCTGCGGGCGGGTGGATGGCCATGTCCCTTATCTTCGCAAGACCGCTCTCAAGCCCTACGGGCGCCGCATGCTCGCGGCATATCTTAAACCCGTTGTATTTGGCCGGGTTGTGGGAGGCCGTTACCATTACACTCCCGTCGCAACCATATTTCCCTACTGCAAAATACGTCACGTCCGTGGAGACGTCACCGATGTCTATGACGTCCACACCGTTCGAGATGATGCCTTCTATGAGGGCCTCGGCAAGAGGCGCCGAGGACTTCCGCATGTCCGTGCCCACCACGATGTTCTTTATCGCGCCCCTCTGCTGTCTGAGGAAGTGGACTACGGCAGAGCCGATGCGCCGTGCCGCCTCCTCGTTGACCTCTTCGGGGTAAATCCCCCGTACGTCATACCCCTTGAAAATCTCAGGCTTTATAGCTGTAGTGTGGCGGCGCGGGTTTCCCGGTGCGCCACCCACTTCACCATACTCACAGGTCTTGCACTTTATGTAATAGCGTTTCTGTCTTGCGTGACAAATAGTAAGGCTTATGGGGGTTCTTTCTCCGGGACAGTGTCTCTCATCTGCTGCCAATACTCGTTTCCTCCTCAAAATGGCGGTATGGTTCTGGGTCAAAGGGCAAAATAGTTGATTTCACGTAGTTTGTCAATTTGAAATGGCCTCGGGCGCATCCGGCTGTCTTGTCAGAGGCCAGTAAGGATGGATAAGGCGGTATCGAACTGCTCTTTCTCGCCTTCTACCACATGGTCGGGGACGATGCCCGTGTCCTTGAGTGACGACCCGTCAACCAGTATGTACTCCCCGGTGGTAAGTAAGAGTGTCTTATTTGCGCTCAGGGGTATGACCTTCTGGACGGTGCCCTTGGCGTGACTCTTCTGCCCGACTATTACGGCGTTTTTGTAGTATCTGAGCGTCGCGGCCACTATCTCGGCGCTGCTGGCGGTGGAGGAGTTTATGAGGACGACTATGGGGACGTCCTCTGTAAGGGTGGGAATGACCTTGGTATGAGAAAAATACTGTTCGCGCCCGTCCCTGCGCACCTCCGTGAGAAGCAGTCCCCCGGCAGGCACAAAACTGCCGAGCACCTCGAGCGCGCCCTGCAGACGGCCGCCGGGGTTGTCGCGCAGGTCTATTATCAGACCGCTCATGTCCCCCAGGTCGCCCATCCTCTTCTTGTAATCAGGGCCCGTCCTCCTGCCGAAAAATCTTATTCTTATATAACCAATATAATCAAGGCCTCTCTCAATGAGCTCGGCCTTTGCAACGGAATCCTCCGGTCTGAGCCCACGGACGAATTCCAGGGATGACGGTGAGCGGTTGACAATCCCGCTGTCTTTATCGAGGGCGTTAACAAGGTCTTCAAGTGAGGTCTTCGGCAGGGCGGCAACATCTCTGCCATCCACTGGGTAGTAGTAGGACTCCCTGACGGCCCGGACCGCCTTTTCGAGTTCGGTTGCCGGGCGCCCTGTCTCGGTGCCAACAACACCCTGGACCAGAAGAACCCCTCCGTACGCACTCTCTGCAGGGATGGAAATAACGGGCAAGAGGAGAAAAAGCAGCGATATCGGCGCCAAAAGGAAGCTTATCTGGTTTGGGAAGTGATTCATTAAAGGACAGACGCCTTCAAAAAACCCCCCGTAACGCGCCGGGGGCTCATCTCTTGTGAACAAGATAAAAGTCTACTTCAAATTCGCTGCGGGGCTCAACGTCTATGTCCGTGCAGAGGGCGGCAAGCTCTTCCCTGCTAAAACCCTCATGCCACAGGGCAAGTTTATACCTGCCGGGCGGGATATCCTTAATAACGAAGCTACCGTCCTCCGCCGTCAAGTAATAATAAGGGTTGTCCCTTGCCACTATCCACGCGGACATCTCCTGATGGAGGTCACAGCCGATTCGCACCGTCTCTACAAAATCAAATTTTTTGCGCACGGACCTGCCCGCAGACGCCATCGCCTCATTGAACGATGCGTTCTTGGCAGAATAGGAGTGCAAGTTGTGCATCTCAGGGTCGGCGTTCCTGAGCTCCACCGCGCCACCCACAGGCACCACCGTAACGTGCGGCACAAAGACAAAATCCTTCTGGTCTATGACGGGTATCTCATCTCCCGAAGATCCGGCGAAGGCCTTACCTCGCTGCATACCCTTTATGTATACAACGGCATCTTTGAGGCTGGGTGCGGCCTTGTCCGTCAGGGACCTGACCACGCCGGATATGCTGCCACCGTTATCCACATTAATCTCGCTATACCTGACCGGCGCCTCCTTAACGGTATCGGCGACGGTCTCATTCTTAGAGCCCGCGACGTCTCCCTGACGGTCATTGTGGGCTGCAGCTGGAGGATTTTTCGCAACCACAACGGCGGCCGATACCAGCAGCAGGAGACAACAAAAAGTTAGTACTGACACATTTCGCATTAATAGAACATCCTCAATGTCTCAATGAACCGGTA
>JAZGAY010000220.1:0-4131 GCA_036475985.1 Candidatus Brocadiales bacterium | reverse complement strand
AGTACTCTGTCGAGCCGTAACCTACTAGACAAACTTTTTTCCTTCGCATTTGTTTAATCCTTCTTTTTTTTATTCAATGTAAACCCCGCCTTTTGAGGCGGGCACAAAGTGGTTCGACAAGCTCACCATCCTGAGCAAGGTCGAAAGACCGCTGGGGTTTCCAAAGGGGAGAAGCGGAAGCTCTCCCCTTTGGTCGAACACGGGGATTTAAACCCCGTGTTCGATATAACTTGATTACGACTTCTACTTTTTATCACTGGTTAACGAATTGTGCGGCGATTTTTTTATTGATCTCGTCTTCCCTCCCATTAAGTAAACGCATGAGGCGGGCATCACGGTAAAACGACTCGAAGGGAAACTCCTTGCACACCCCGTATCCCCCATGAATCTGGATGGCCGTGTCCGCCGCGTCGAAGGCCATCCGGGTTGCACATTTCTTGGCCAGAGCCGCTGAGTGAAAATAGGGCAACCCCTGGTCCGCCTGCCAGGCTGCCTGCAAGGTAAGCCAGGTAGAAGTCCGCAACTTTAGCGACAGGTCTACAAGCATCCATTGAATTGCTTGCCGAGCAGACAGGGGCCTCCCAAAAGTTACGCGGTTACGCGCATGCTCCAGCGAGTCTTCAAGACATCGTCTTCCCATACCCAATGAACGGGCAGCAAGATGCAACTGTTCTGTTGCAATTAGCCGGCAGAGGTCTTCCTCATTGCCAACTATACGATCATTATCCAATGCGCACTCCGTAAGTGAAAGCCTTGCGACAGTTTGATCTGCTGTGAGGTCTTCTTCTCCATCGATAACCAGCCCTGGCATCGCCTTTTCTAGGAGAAAAAGGCCAATCTTATCCAAGCCTTCTTCTCTCGCGGGCAGGATAAAAATATCGGCACTCGGATTAAGAACATCGACAGGCGAGCTGTTCAAACAATACCCCCTGGGTTGCTTTCGGTAGCGGGCACCGACTTCGCTTAAATCTCCGGTTTTATGGGTCTCATCAAAAGCCAAGGCTACAGAGAGCTCACCAGCCACGACTCGTTCTACAAATTTACTCTTTTTAACTACGAAAGGGATAGAAGGCGGTTCAAACGGTAGCGCTGTTCGACCAAATTCCCTGTATATGAGAACGCACGCAGTATGGCTTAGACCCCCACCTCCAGCCTCTTCCGGTAACTCCAGAGCCCAGAACCCGATCTTTTTTAATTTCTCTCGAAGCGTCTCCCTAAGGTGCGCGTCCAATCCGCGCCGCGAGGGATCACCTGGGGGTAGAAAAGGCTTCGTTTGTTTGAGAAAGGAGCCTTCCAATTGAAGAAGCTCTCGCTCTACAAATCTGGCTGCTGTGCGCTGTACAAGCTTATCCTCATCACTCAACTTCAAGTCCATAGTCACATCAACTCCAAGTAGGCAGTCCCTTCTCGAAATAGCGTGCGTTGAATAATATGGTGTTGGATCTGGGTGGTTCCTTCGACGATACGTGTGGAGCGAGAGTGACGGAATATTCTGGCCAACTGATGGACCTTTCGATAGGCTGAGGGACCCGCTACCTCCAAGGCAAAATCGACTACCTTGTGAAGCAGCTCCGTGCCAAACAGCTTTACGCTCGCTGCTTCAGAACGCACATCCAGGCCCTGGTCGGCTTTCCATGCGCTAAAATAGGTCAGGCTACGTAGGGCTTCCAACTCACCGACAAAGGCCCCAAGAGTAGACGATAGCTTGTCAAATTCTGCAAGGCCTCCCTTGATTAATGAGCGTAAAAAGTACAATGCGCGTTTTGCCTCACCATGGCAGCGCATTCCCACGAGGAAGCGCCTGGAGCCTAACCAGGATTGGTTTAAGGCCCATCCTTTACCCACTTCGCCTAGGACCTGTTCCTTGGGAACACGGCAGTTTTCAAACACGAGTTCACAGGGCTCTGTTCCAGCGATGGTCTCGATACTGCGCGTTACCCGGTAACCCGGTGTCCCCGTCTCGACAAGGAAGCAAGTCATCCCTTTATGCCCTTGTGTTCCCGGCAGACGCGCAAAGACTTGCACAAAATCCGCAACATCAGCAAAAGTTGGAAACATCTTAGAACCGTTGAGCACAAACGAGTTCCCATCAGGGGTCGCAGTCGTTGTGAGCATAGAGGGATCTGAACCCGCGCCGGGCTCCGTCAAGCCAAAGCAGGCTGTCTTCTCCCCGCGAATACAGGGAAGAAGAAACCTTTCGATTTGTTCTCCTTGACATGCATAGAGGATGTTGGAGACATGGTTGCCAAGTTCGAGCGGGACGGAGGTCTTTTCTAGCTCCTCGGTGGCAGCGATCATCGCTACATTGCTTACCTCGAGACCGCCGTGTTTCTTGGGGACGTCAAGGTACCATAGGCCCCTCTCTTCTGCCTTCTTTTCCAGGCCTTCCATGAGATCAGTGTACCTCTTGATCTCTGGATCACTGCTCAGTTTTGCACGACTCTTCCAGCGGGACCCCATGAAAATGTCCGGCGCCCTCTCGAAATCTGGCTCCAGCGCAATCAGTTCCTCGCGTACGAACCGCTCCACTTTGACGCGTAAAGATTCTTCTTCAGGGGATAAACGAAAATCCATAGCAGTAACACTTCCCCTATGACTCAAAGTCTCAACGTCCAAACCAGTGTGGGCCTATCCCTCGCACGATGACCTCACCCATGGACAATCCTCCTTCACTCACGAATCCCGGGTCCCTCCGATTTACTCATTAAGGTCTCTTGCCGGTCAATAGCTCAAGGACTTTCGCCTTTGGTTTTTCAGGCATCTTCAGGAATTCGAGAACAAACGATTGTATCTTTGCGCCCTTAATGGGCTCGATGATGAGACGTGCCCTTTTTGCTTCAGCTACGAAGTCCTTGTCAACCATTGTCTTGTCAAATGCCCTTTGGAGCGTACGCACACGGTCTTTGGGAACTTTCGGCCCTACAATGAAGGAGCGCGCAAACTGGTAAGGCACCAGGGTCGTCAGACGGATCAGGCGGCGTTGCTCTTCATTCCTGGCGAATTCTAAGATCGACGGGACATTCGAGAGTTCCTGGATACCCTTTTGGCTCACCTGGAGCAGCACCAGGTATTCTCCTCTCTTGATCTCATCAGTACTTGTCGCTCTCAGTGACGCCCATCCGTTGAACATTCCATCAAGCTCCCCTGCCTCCATAGCCAGCCGGATTCTCGACGTACCGCGATAGCCCGTCACGAGACGAACTTTCACACCGATAACGTCCCGCAGCAGTATAGCCGCCACGTCCTGTGGCGAACCCGTGGAAATCCCACCCAATGCGATTTCCTTGGCATCGGTGCCAAGGAGATCCTGAAATCTGGTGAATCCGGACTTCTTGCTCACAACCATGACCGTGCTTTCAGTGAACGGTGCGCCGATGTACTGAAACTTAGCTGCGTCGTACTTGACGTTCTTGCTGCCCGTAAACTGTTTGATCATGACCGAGCCGCCGACATGTAGGATCTCAGTGCCATCTTGGCGCCGGGAGTGATAAACGTGGTTGGCAGCGATCAACCCGCCAGCCCCGGGTCTGTTTTCCACAATGATCCTTGGACGACCTGGGATATATTTAATTATGTGCCTGGCGATAAAACGCGCGTAGGTATCGTACCCGACACCGGGGGAATACCCAACGATGACGCGGAGGGTTTTGCCCTTGTAAAATTCATCGCCTGAGGCTATAGATGACGCACCAACAACAACCGCAAGGCTTATCAAAACACTGCCGACATACAATAAACTTCTATTCATAGCGTCTCCTTTTTTTGGGTTAAAAATAAAAAACCAGCCTACCAGCGGATGGATTTAGGTTATCTTCATTTCCCCATCCGAAGACCCCTCATACCTCTATTAGGCTTCATCTATGAGATACTTCATCAGAGCTCTCTGAAACCCTTGCGCCGGGACGACTGCTCAATTTGACCTCTTATTAAAATGAAGAACGCCTGTCAACAGTCCCCATGTTGGTCCTCTCACCCCTGGACCGACTCACGGCGTCCGCAAACCGTACTGACACGTGCGGATCAAGTCACAATGGAGATTGACAGAGTTAATCCCATCGGATACTGTCGCGGCAAAATCCTTGGAGCTTTTAATTTCCAGAAAATTTCTCCCGTGATGCCAGATCCCTGGCT
>JAZGAY010000022.1:0-2931 GCA_036475985.1 Candidatus Brocadiales bacterium | reverse complement strand
CGTGGGGAGAAAGGTCAAGATCATATTCGCGAATGGAGACAAATATAAGGGAGAGATACGGCAGATCTATCCGGCCAGCCACAAGCTGCCCCCGGTGTATAAAACGTATTACGGACCTGAAAATACTCCAATAGTCACAGAAATAGACCTGATGACCAAAGAGCCTCCAAAGCAGACACTGGGGACAAAGGCCGAGGTGGTATTTACAAGATTCTAAAAGAAAAAGGCGTGAAAGGTTTAATTTCAATTAGCCGTTAAAACAGACGAGACCGGGGCGGTACGTTTTTATTCCCGCTCAACCTGCAAACCCTTGCCCCCCTTCAGAAGCCCTTCAAACTCCTCGGGGGGGAGGGGCTTGCTGAACAGGTTCCCCTGCATATCGTCACACTGCACCGAGCGCAGAAACTCCAGTTGCGGTCTGGTCTCCACACCCTCGGCAAGCGCACTTAGTTTCAGGCTGTGTGCCATTGCAACGGTCGCCGTAACAATCGCATCATCGTCGGGATGTATCGTAAGGTCTCTCACAAAAGACCCGTCTATCTTCAACCTGTCTACCGACAGACGTTTCAGGTAGCTCAGCGAAGAATAACCCGTGCCGAAGTCGTCTATTGCAACATGCACCCCCATATCCTTTAACGTAATAAGGGTCGTGGCGGCGGCGGCAAAGTCCTTCATTAAGACGGTCTCCGTTACCTCCAGCTCAAGGAACTCCGGGGCCAAACCCGTCTCTTTCAGCACGCCGTTCACCACATCCACAAGGCCCTTTTGCTGGAACATAAGGACTGAAAGGTTCACCGCCATGCGTATAGGCGGAAGACCTGCCCCCTGCCAGGCCCTGTTCTGCTCACATGCGGTACGCAGCACCCACTCGCCGATGGGTACGATAAGCCCTATATCCTCCGCCAGCGGAATAAACTCCATCGCGGGCAGCATACCCTTCTCGTTGTGTCTCCAGCGCGCCAGGGCCTCCACACCCACAATCTCTCCCGTCTTGAGACTCACCTGAGGCTGGTAATAAACCGTAAGTTCATTACGCTCCATGGCGCGGCGCAGGCTGTTTTCCAGTTCCAATTTCTCCAGTGCATTGGCCTGCATGGCCGGGGTATAGAGCTGGTAGCCGTTCCTGCCCTCATCCTTTGCGCGGTACATGGCGACGTCGGCGTTTTTCAAGAGCGTCTCCGCATCTTCGCCGTCGTCCGGGAAGAAGGCAACCCCTATGCTGGTGGTAATAAAGAGTTCGTGGCCCTCCAGCATATACGGCTGTTTGATGGATTCGAGGATTTTGTCGGCAATACCGACCGCGTCTTTCACATGGGAGACCTCGGCTATCAGCAGTGTAAATTCATCTCCACCCTGGCGGGCGACAGTGTCCTCTTTACGTACACAGTTTTTGAGCCTGCCAGCGGTGCTTTGTAACAACAGGTCGCCCATGTCATGCCCCAGCGTATCATTAATCGTCTTAAACCTGTCCAGGTCGAGGAATATGACGGCCAGCATCCGTCCGGTACGCCTTGCGTGCACCAATCCCTGATCGAGACGTTCCATGAAATGTTTACGGTTCGAAAGGCCGGTCAGGGCGTCGTGATAGGCCATGTATTTTATCTTTTCTTCTGCCCTTTTACGCTTTGTGACGTCTTCCGAAACCTTTATATAATGGGTAGTTACACCCTTCGCGTCTTTAACGGGCGAAATGGAAGCGGCCTCCCAGTAGAGTTCACCGTTCTTTTTCTTATTATGGAATTCTCCCCGCCACTCCTTGCCCGAGGTGATTGCATCCCACAGTTCTTTATATTCTTCGGGGGATTTCTCGCCCGATTGCATCATGCGCGGGTTCTGCCCGATGATTTCTTCGGGGACGTAGCCGGTAATCTGCGTGAACTTGGGGTTGACGTATTGTACGTTGCCGTCGGTACCCACGATCATAACCACACTGGGACTCTGCTCCACCGCGTGAGACAGCTTGCGTATCTGCTCCTCAGCCTGCTTGCGCTCGGTGATATCGCGTATGATTCCGGTGAACAGACGTTCTTCGCCCAGACGTACCTCGCTGACGGCTAAATCCAGAGGGAATGTCGAGCCGTCCTTGCGACGGCCCACCACTTCACGCCCTATGCCTATGACCTTGGCCTTGCCGGTGCGCAGGTAGTTGCCCACATACCCATCGTGCTGGCTGTGGTACGGCTCCGGCATCAGCATCTTGACGTTCTTGCCTATTACCTCGTCGGACGAGTAACCGAATATCCTTTCCGCCGCCAGATTGAACGACTGGACGATCCTTCCCTCGTTTATTGTGATAACACCGTCAACCACATTGTCCACGATCGCATGTAAACGCCCTTCACTCTCCCGCAGCACATCTTCCGTCCGGCTCTGTCCGGTCATTTCTTTTCTACGCTCCTCGGCCATAGAATTAAAACCTTTATTAAGGTTACCCCTCTCGTCCTTGTCATATACATCGACCCTGCCATGTGAGACACATCAGGTATAGATTAATGCCCAATGAGGCGCCCACCACCTCCAGGGTTGCATGGAGGTCGGCGCTCCCCTTGTATGAAGAAAGCAGTATGAGAGGGAAGATAGAGGCGAGGAGGGCCAATATTGCGCCCAGTACAATCAGGTAATAGAGTTCCTTCCTCTGGGTGTGTAAGGCAAGGCCCAATTCCGGCAGTTCACCGGTTTTGACGCACTTGCCGGACATGCTCTTTGTAAGAGGTTCCTTCGGCATAAATTAGTTGCCCCGGGAGTTAATTTATACGTAAAGGTTAAATCATTATGCCGTTCAAGACAAGGGTATTTAGGAGGAAGGGGTAGGGCCCTGGTACGGTAATTGACCTGCCCCCTTAAATTGCGCGTTTTCCATATGATGACTAAATGTGAAAGTTGTTGGTTGGTTTTTCACCACCTTTGTTTATAAAAAACAATTAATGGGCG
>JAZGAY010000219.1:0-2994 GCA_036475985.1 Candidatus Brocadiales bacterium | reverse complement strand
TGCCAGGGATGCCACTCGCCCAGGTTTGCGCGCGACCAGCTTGAGGCGATGGACGAGGCCGTAAAGTTGAGCTTCACGAAGTACCGGGAGGCCGTGGGGATAGTCACCGCTCTGTACGAGCAGGGGCTCTTGGATCCCATGCCCAAGGACCTGGCCCCGGACTGGACGGGTCACTACACCTTCAGTTTATTCCCCGGCGGTGAGACCCGCATGCACAACACCTCGGACATAGAGAGGCTTAACTTCGAGTTGCTTGTCTATGTGACCAATGCCGTGTACAAGGCCATGGCCCATTTTGCCTGGTATAACGCCACCTACGGGCTCGGGGCCTTTAAACAGGACCGCCTGTTGACCGAAATAAAGGCCGAGGCGAGCCGCTTGAGGAGGTTTGCGGCGATTGAGAAAAAGCTGGGCATAGAGCATCAGGCGGATGATTTCTGGAAACACGGGGAGTATACCGACCTGCTGCTGGGCTGGAAGAGAAAGAAGGGAGAGAAGGGAGAAAAGGACGAGACCACCTCAGACAAGGAGTAGTTTCGGCAAAAAACCTGAAGGGGTAGCGCAAGAGCCTTTTTGTGCTACCCCTTTTTGTGTTGTCGTCTACCTACCTACCGGCCGGTGAGTTGTTTGTATACGGCCATTTCCTTCTCACCCTCTGCCTTCATCCCCTTCTTCAGGTATGCATTTCCCAGCTGGTAGTGGGTCCGGGGGTTGTGATTATTCAGCTCGAGAGATTTTTGGAAGGCCTCGATTGCCCCGTCGTAGTCTTCCTTCTTGACAAGGGCCATCCCCAGGTTTAAGTAGCCCATTTCAGGGTGGTGGCGGGCCTCTATCTGCTTCTTGAACTCACCGATGGCATTGTCCGTGTCGCCCTTTTTTATGTAAAGCACGCCCAGTATGGAGTGCAGGTTTCCCTTCTCCTTACCGCTGTCTTTCAAGTATGACCGGCAGAGCGCTATACCTTCGTCCGTCATGCCCTTGTCATAGTATGCCAGTGTGAGTTCATAAACCGCTCTCAGGTAGCCGGGGTATATCTCAAGCGCCTTTTCGTATTCACTTATGGCATCGTCCAACTGGCCGGTATTTACGTAAACCAGCCCCAGTTCGAAATGTGCATCGGAAAGATTCGGGGAAAGTTCGAGGACCTTTTTGTATTCGGTGATGGCGCTGTCGTACATACCGTATTCCGCAAGGTTGTGGGCCTGAAGGAAATGGGTCCGCACTTCGAGGTCTAACCCTTCCTCGGCAACGGTAGCCTGCTTGTCATCTGCCATTAATAACGTCCCGAACGAGACTACAGTAAGCACTATTGCACATACAAAACCTCTTAGCATGGGTCTATCTCCGCAAGTGTCTAAAATGTCATAGATAAGGGGTCTTGTGTCTTGGGCAAGACTCCCTTATCTATGCTTGTACCGTCATCGAACAAGACGTAACTATATTTACCGTAATGAGTAAGTTTGTGCCCTGATTCCTTGACGGCATCGGGGCTCAGACCAAAGAAGATACATATTGCCGTACCCGTTTTATATGGGTTGGATAAACAGAAGAAGAGTGACATCTCTTCCGCATCGTATTTTGTTCCGTTCAAGACAAAAGACTCGTTCTCGAACTTTAAGGAGGGTGGGAGGGCCTCTTGTAGTCTTTTTACTACGAGATTATTGTCCGGCATGCCCAGCAAGAAAAGTCCTCTGGAGAGGTCTTCTTCATTTACTTTTGTGTCCGGCTTGATTTCAGCGTGGTGCCTGAGTTCCAGCGACATAGCCTTGTAGTCGTTGACGAGGCGGCTGCCGCCCTCTGTCGGGTAGACAATCAGCATTTCCCTGTCCCCGAGAACCTTGTCAAGGGTCGGTGGAGTCTCTTCAGGAAGAAGACGGCGGAATATGTCAAACCCCGGGTCGACGTAGAGGGTCTTGGGTCTTGACTTTGAAGTCAGAGTGTAGCTCTGCCGTGCAGAGTCCATCTCAAGCTGGAAGGTGTGCCCTTCACCGCCTTCTGTAACCAGGAGCACGGGAACCGTCAGGCGGTAGGCCGGGGGCTCCTGGGAGAGTTCAAGATGGATGTTGTAGTAGTCGCCTTCACCGGCTTTCTCCACCTTTACATCTTCCAGTGCCAGAAGCGGTGCGCCCCTTTCATATACCCACTGCCTGAAAAACCAGCCCAGGTCCTCACCTGAGACCCGTTCAAAGATTGTTTCGAAGTCCGCCCATGATGTCTGTTTCCACTTTCTCTCTTCATAAGCGCTCTTAAGCGCCTCAGAGAAGGTCTCCTGGCCCAGTAACGTCTTGAGCATGTGAAAGACCATGGCGCACTTGCCGTAGAGTACGGACCTGAGGGCCTTATCGGAACGCGGAACGTCGCCTCCGCTGAAGCCTTCGAGTGAGAAGTCTGCCTCGTCGTACATATAGTTGGCGTACGTCCTTAGTATGTCCCTGCGGTACTCCATGGCAGAAGTGGGGTTTATCAGTTCCTTGTAATGGTAGTCTGCCACATACGTCGTCAGACCCTCGCACCAGTTTCCATGTTCAGGGCTGGTAAACACCGAATTTCCCCACCAGTTATGAGCCACCTCATGCCCCAGTGAGATATGCACGATAAACGGTAGCTTCAGGGCCGCCCTGCCCAAAAGGGTATATGAGGGCATGCCGTATCCAGTTGGAAACAGATTTTCCACTACTGAAAATCTGCTAAACGGATAAGGACCAAACATCTCCTCATATATCCTCAGGTAACGTTTTGTGGCTTCTATGTAGCTTTCAGATAATTCCTGCTCCTCGGGGAAGAAGTACGTGTATATATCTATATCGTTGTAGGCGTCGTGCGTGAGCTTATATTTAGCGGCCAGCAGAAAACAGCTGTCAGAGGGGTAATCGGCCTCCCACACAAACACGGTTGATTTGCCTTCTTCCTTTTTTTCAACCAACCTTCCATGTGTTATGGCCTCGTACCCGGATGGCACCCTTACCGTCACCCTGAAGGTGGCCAGACTGACAC
>JAZGAY010000218.1:0-23518 GCA_036475985.1 Candidatus Brocadiales bacterium | reverse complement strand
GCACTTATTCGAGAGGGGCAATACAATAAGGCAATAAAGAAACTCAACAAAGTGATAGAGAAAAACCCCAAGTTTTTTGGGGGTTACCTTTATTTGGGAGATGCTTATTATGAGATGAGGGATTATCATTCTTCCATAGAGATGTATAAGAAAACGGTCGAATTGAAGCCAAATTGTGTTGATGCCTATACGTCCTTGGGTATAAGTTGTTTTTCTGGGGAATGCTTTAATGAGTCACTTGAAGCGTTTAGAATGGCAAAAGAAATTGAGCCGCATAGTGCTACTGCGTATCATAATATGGGTGCTGTTTATTACGCCATGGGTAAATTTCAAGATTCTTTGAGGGCATATACAAAGGCAGCACACTTGCGGCCTAGAGATACAGACACTCGCAATGGCCTGATATCGGCTTGTGTGGCCTTAGGTGAACCAGAAAAAGCTATAACACTTTGGGAAAAAATAACACATGATAGCCCTAACTTTTCATTTTATCTTGTCTTAGGCATAAAGGCTACAAAGAAAGGTCAGCTTAGCGAAGCAGACAAATATCTTAAAAGGTCCTTGAAGCTGAACTCTAGTTATCCTTTGATTTACGGTGCTTTAGGAAGGCTTTACTTTAAACAGGGAAGATTAAAAGAAGGTTTAGATATATATCAGAAATGTAAGGCTAAAAACGGTGATTATGCTGTCGAAATTTTTAAAGCGTGTAGAGAAGTTGTTCATTCTAACAAAGAAATTGCAACAATGCTTCGTGAACAAATTGATGACTTAGAAGGTGAATTGAAGGAGTTAGCTCAAAAATTTCTGACTGACAGAAAACAATGATTATTCGCAACTTACGGAAGTTAATGTTGCATCTCTTTTAATAATGACCCTGTCGGCGTATTTCTCAAACAAATCATACCCTGAGCCGCCTTCGGTCAATATATCCATGACCCGGTCGGCGTCGGTCACGCGGACACCGCCCATCACCGTGACGCCGCGCCTGAAAAAGGGCTCGGGATAAAGACTCGCAGTCGGTCCCACAAGCACCACCTCACGCGCCCCCCTGCCCGACTCAAGTATGGGTTCTAATGTATGGTTAACAATGGTGACGCCCGTGATTATCAGCACGTCGCAACCGGGCAAGATGTCTTTCTCCAGAGAATCGGGCTGGAGCTCGACCCCCGCCTCTCTCTTTAGCCAGGGGTTTTTCTCAAAGACATGGAGTTTTTTGCACGCCCCTTTTAGCTCCTTGATGAAGGGCGGAAATGCCCCTATCATGCCCACCGTGTCGTCCTTCGTTATCTCTACCAGACTGAGGGCGTTGCCGAGGCCCGATATCTTGTACGGGCAGTCTTCTTTCTCAAGGAGCATGGCCGAGAGCGCATTCAGCGTGGCCACGCCTATTGCGGCCTTTAGAGGGCTCTTTTCTTCGAGCGAATAGTCGATGAGCGTGTCGATATCCTGGTTTAATAACTCTCCCGCCTGCGGCATCTTCGCATGCGACCTTGGACAGCAGACGGCATCGGGCAGGTCGTGTATGGGCGTGTAGGCGATTCCCGCATGCCCCGTGCTCAGCTTGACGCCCGTGTAAAACACCCCCACCCTGATGTCTACCGGCCGGGGCTTGCGCCCATCTGTATCTATGAGGCCGCTCTTTTTTATAAACCCTATAAGTTCCCTCAGAATCTCCATGGGCGTACGAACAACCTCTATCAACTACTTTATATATTTACCGATAATCAGCTCAAGCTCTTTCTTGCGCTTTTTGGGGATGGCGTCGGGCCGGGTGATTATGGCGTCTTTCAGCGCCGTGGCGCAGGGGCATTTCCTCAGGCTCGGGAGTTCGGGTATGGCGACCTTTATTATCTTCTTGGCCGTCTCGACGTTCTTCAGAAGATTTGTGACGATCATCTCCACCGTAACGTCTTCTTCTCCCACGTGCCAGCAGTCGTAATCGGTTGAGAGCGCAAGGGTTGCGTAGCATATCTCGGCCTCCCTGGCCAGCTTCGCCTCCTGTAAGTTTGTCATGCCGATGACGGACGCGCCCAGTCTCCTGTAGGTCTCGGACTCGGCACGGGTCGAGAAGTGCGGCCCCTCCATGCAGACATATATGCCTCCCCTGTGCACGCGCGCCTCTACCTGCTTGGCGGCCCTGTGGAGGGCGTCGCCCATGGCGCCGCACAGGGGGTCTGCAAAACCGACATGGGCCACTATGCCGCCGCCGAAGAACGTGTTCTCGCGCGCCTTGGTGCGGTCGAAGAACTGGTCGGGTATCACGATATCCAGCGGACGTATCTCTTCTCTCATGCTACCCACCGCGCTTACCGCGATTATCTGCTCCACGTCCAGCTTCTTCATGGCGTAGATGTTGGCCCTGAAAGGGAGTTCCGAGGGTAACAAGGTGTGGCCGCTCCCGTGCCTGGGCAGGAAGACCACATCATGCCCCGCCAGCTTTCCCGTGGTAAAACTGTCGGACGGCCTGCCGAACGGGGTAATAACCTCAACCCGCTCAACGTCCTTTATGCCGTCTATGTCGTAAAGCCCGCTCCCGCCGATTATGCCTATGCGTGACATTCTAAAACCTCCCCTTTTAGTTCATAAGATGCGCAACGGCCTATTTTACAGGGGTGCACCACACCGTCAAGGGCAAAGGTCTTAGTCAAGACTTTTTGGGGTCTTAGCCAAGACTCTTTGGGGTCTCCGCCAAGACTCCCTTAAGGGGTCTTTGCTGTTGACCTCAAAAGGACGTTTATGTAGACTTTCTCTGAGAAAGGGGTCGCACACGCCCGTTCTGGGTGCCGGGCGATGCAAACGCCATGAATAAACTTCCATTACATCCAGCTTTTGTTTTAGCGCCAATCGGGGTCGAGTTCCTGGCAGGCGTCGTAGGGGGCGCCGCCAACGTGCCCTTGGGCCACGTGTTGCTCTACAGCCTTCCTGCCCGGATAGCATGGTACGTCCTTCAGGCGATATTCGTCTACCAGTTATGGACGCTGGCCCAGCCGAGCGGACTGAAGATAAAAAAACCTACCCCCGGCAGGGCGATAGGGTACTGGTTTATCCCCTTTTTTGGTCTATATTGGATGTTTATCATGTTGACCAATCTTGCCAAACACCTGAATCACATAACGGGGCGCGATATAATCCATGTAAGACTGGTTACAATCGGGTGCGCGCTGTTTGTCGCAGGTTTTTTTGCCCGGTATAATTCGGTTGGGCCACAGGGCGGGCTTGTAGACGTTGTCCTTGAGTTGTCGGGTTTTGCGGGCGTGGTTATAATACTGATTAATAATTTCTATTTTTACAGGGCCGCCAAAGAGGTCTGCCAGGCGTCTGGCGGGGGTATAATAGCGGCAGAAGAGTAGAAGCCTCACATGTCCGAGGAACAAACGACGGCCTCAGCAGGAGGCCCTATAAACAAAAGACACAAGTTCGTCCTTCCGGCTCTCATCCTGGGGGGGGTCAGTGTGGCGGTACCCATATTGTTCCCCTGTGCCATCGCGGCACTTGTGCTCGGTTCGATAGCGCTTCTCCGCATAAACAAGGACCCGGAGCACCTGAGAGGCAAGGGGCTGGCCATCGTGGGCGTTGCAACCGCCGGAACGAGTATCGTCTACGGGTTACCGGTGTCTATAGCCATAATCATACCCCTGCTCTTTGGGGGCGCAAAAGGTCCGGTGATGGAAAGGGTGGATACGGAAATAGAGTCTGCAATGCCTATGCACATTCAATATATAAGCCCGGACGCGCATACCACAGACAGGTCGTGGCAGGAACGGCGAGCTTTATCGTCTATAATAGTCCCTCCAAGGTAAGTATACTCGCCCCAAAACTCCTTTCACGTTGACACCTGAAAATTCGGGCTGGTATAATCAAGTCATGTACTTCATTTGTCATTGCGAGTGAAGCGAGGCAATCTCATGAATGATAGGAGATTGCTTTGGGGCTACACCCCTCGCAATGACAAGAGTAGTCATAGGGTGAACAATGTAGGGTGTAAGCTTGGGGCACATCTGCCTGCGGCATGACGCCTCTGGCGCACTGCATTTACGTAGGGATAGGTTTTTAAACCTGTCCGCTTGCGGACAGACCTAAGGGCCCGCCCAAAAGATGGCGGGTCTGCCTCCGGCATGAGCTGTCCCTACAAATTCCTCAGAATGACAATGGTGAAGGGTTTTTCAGGGAAATTCCAGTCATGAAGAACGCAGAGATAGCCGCGATGTTTGAGAAGATTGCGGACGTCCTGGAACTCAAGGACGAGAACCGTTTCCGCATAAACTCCTACCGCAAGGTGGCCCGCGTGATAGGCGACCTTACAGACGACATAGAGGAGATGGCGCGGGAGGACAGGCTGAAGGAGATTCCCGGCGTTGGCGAGGGCCATGCGGAAAAGATAACCGAATACCTGCGCACGGGCCGCATGCACAAGTACGACGAGGTAATGAAGGGCATAAGTGAGGAGACGGTGGCCCTCATGCATATACCCGGACTCGGTCCCAAGACCGTCGCCATGCTCAATAAAGAGCTCGATGTCGTGGGCGTGTCCGACCTGGAGAAGGCCATCCACGAGAACAGGCTCGCGGGCATAAAGGGCATGGCCGAGAAAAAGATCGAGGGCATCCTGAAGGGCATCGAGCTCTACAAGACCAGCCTCCAGAGGATAGAGCTTGGCATCGCATACCCCGTTGTGCGTGAGATAGTGGAGACTCTCAGCTCCATGCGCGGCGTAAAGGCCGTCCAGCCCGCGGGCTCATTGCGCAGGATGAGGGAGACCATCGGCGATATTGACATACTGGCCACGGGCGCGAAGGGCGGGGACATCGTGAAGTCGTTTGTGGGCATGCCGGGGGTTACACAGGTGCTTGCCGCGGGCGATACCAGGGGCTCGGTCCGGATTGAAGAGGGGCTTCAGGTAGACCTCCGCGTTGTCGACGTGGATTCCTTCGGCTCTGCACTTCAATATTTTACCGGGTCGAAGGCCCACAACGTCCACCTCCGCGAGATAGCGAAGAAGAAGGGGATGAAGGTAAGCGAGTATGGCATATTTAAGGGCAGCAAAAAGCTCGGTGGCCCGAAAGAGGAAGATATCTACAACACGCTCGGTATGAAGTGGATACCGCCTGAACTCCGTGAGGACCGGGGCGAGATAGAGGCCGCGCTCAGTGACCGGCTTCCGCGCCTGATAGAGCAGAAAGATATCAGGGGAGACCTGCACGTGCACTCGAACTGGTCGGACGGCCACTCGACGCTGGAAGAAATTGCCGAACGCGCGAAGGCCGAGGGCTATAAATACTGCGTGGTGTCCGACCACACGAAGTCAACCCGCATCGCAAACGGGCTCGACGAGAAACAGTTACTCAAACAGATAGCCGAGATTGACAAGATAAACAAAAAGCTTAAAGGCTTCAGGCTGCTAAAGGCATCGGAGTGCGACATACGCTCGGACGGTACGATGGATTTCTCCGACGACATACTCGGGCAGCTGGACATAGTGCTTGCCGCCATCCACGCAGGCTTCCGCCAGCCGAGGGAACAGGTGACGGAGAGAATCCTTAATGCGGTCCGCAACCCGTACGTGAACGTCATCGTCCACCCCACCGGGCGGCTCATAAGCATGCGCGAGGGTTATGAACTCGATATGGATATGGTCATGAAGGCATGCGCCGAGACGGGCACCGCACTTGAGATAAATTCACACTTTGACCGCCTTGACCTCAATGACATAAACGCCCGTAAGGCCAAGCAGATGGGCGTCAAGGTGGCCATTAACACAGACACGCATTTTATAGACCAGTTCTGGCAGATGGAGCTTGGCGTGGGCGTGGCGCGCCGCGGGTGGCTTGAGGCCGGGGACGTCATAAACACCTACAGCCTCGAGAAACTCCTCAAATTCTGCGGGGCGAAGAGAAAGAAACCGGCGGCAGGGCGGTAATCGCAGGGGCTATAATTATAGTAGGTAGACAACGAGGTTTACCTCGTTGAAATCTATAGTCAACGGTCAACGACCGTAAAGGTCGTTGTCTACCCAAAAAGATTAATGGGAAACACCGTGTAGGGTGTGTCTTGACGTATAGCGTTCGGTTTTACAACAACTCCCCCTGTGCCTTTTGCGGGGTGTGTGGGGTCTCGATCTTTTTGGCGGGCGCGGCCTTGCTCTCGCCCAGTGTCTCGAGATGTTCAAGGCGGGCGCCGAGCTTGTCGAGGTCTTTGTCGGCGGCCTCATACTTCTGAAGGCTGTTGCGGAGGTGTTTGCCCAGCGTGTCGAAGTCGTCGCCGAACCGGCCGAAGTCGCCCCTCAGTGCCTGCAGGTGTTTCAGCACCTCCTCCACCCGCTCCTCAAGCCGCATCCCCCGGAGACCCAACAATATAGTCTGTAGGTATGAGTAAAAGGTGTTGGGCGAGACGGGGATGACCTTCTTTCGCATTGCGTAATCGGAGATGCTGTCCCCCACAGACTCGTCCTTCACGATGGTCTCGTAGTAGACGTTCTCGGCGGGTATGTACATAAGGGCAAAGTCGAAGGTGCGCTCGGCGGGGCGTATGTATTTCTCGGCGATGGCGTCGATATGTTTCTTGACGTTATTTGAAAATTCCTTGCGCGCGCGCTTTTTTGTGTCTTCGTTGTCCGCTTCAATGTAGCGCCTGAAATTTTCAAGCGGGAACTTGGCGTCTATCGGCACCAGCCTCTCGCCCAGGGAGATGATGGCGTCCACGCGTTCGCCGCTCTTAAACTGGTACTGGAACTCATAGTGGCCCTTGGGGATGGTCTGCGTCAGCAGGTCTGTCAGCAGGAGTTCACCCAGTCCGCCCCGTAGTTTTGGGGGCTTTAAGATGTCCTGCAGGCTTGCGATGTCCTTGCTGATCTCGACCACGCGGTTGGTGGCCTGGTGGAGTTGCCCCAGTTTATTCTGTACGTCGCCCACCACCTTTGCGGCGTTATCGAGCCGGACGCCCAGTGTCTCCTGTGAGCGCATCAACAGTTCCTGGTGGGAGTGGAGACGCTGCCCCATCTGTTCTGTGAGCTGCGAGAGGCCCTGCCGCGTCTCGTTCCTCAGGTCGACAAGTTGCTGCTGGAGCATCAGTGCCTCTTCGCCCCGCTCGCGCCTCCTGCCCGCGACTGCCATCCAGACACACAGCCCGACCAGCAGAAGCAGCAGTATAAGGATTGCGACGTTCATGAACTCCATATTAATTTCTTGCCTCGGTTATGTATAGTGTTTGTTTTAGTTTTTACGGTGTTTACCCCACGGTACTATCTGTCATCCTGAGGGAGCGTAGCAATGTAGGGACAGGGCTCGTCCCTGTCCGCGGACAGCCACAAGGGCTGTCCCTACAAAAATTTCGCTCAAAAAACGCAGAATGACAATTATATGGGCCTTTCAGATGCCACATATTGCCATCCTGGACACTACCTCATACAATATGTGCTATATTAACCAATTCGCCCTCCCGACTCAACAATTTTTAAGAATATCGCTCGGTTTTATGTTGGTATATTATGCTAATAGCGAGACTGGGATCTGGCAGGGCGCATGTGCCCTGCGCGCAGTCATTACCGGCAACAGGAAAGACAAGGCATGAAAGAGACACACGCTCCGGAAGAAATCCGACAGACGACACGCGCCCGTTTTGGCCGCATCGCGCAGGACCCGTCCTCCGAAAAGAGGTTTCCCATAGGGCCGGAGAGCGCAAAACACCTTGGGTATGACCCGGCCGAAATAGACGCCCTCCCAGGCGGTATAACGGAGTCGTTTGCGGGCGTGGGTTGTACTATTTGTATTGGCCCGATTAATGAAGGGGAGACGGTACTCGACCTTGGTTGCGGGGCGGGGCTTGACACCTTTCTTGCCGCACGTAGGGTCGGCCCAAAGGGGCGGGTCATCGGGGTTGACATGACCCCTGAAATGGTGCGTAAGGCGGAGGGAAACCGCCGGGAGCTTGGGATAGGGAACGTAGAATTTCGACAAGATTCCGCTGAGCAACTTTCAGCGGAAAAGGACTCAGTCGACCTTGTACTCTCAAACGGTGTCATAAATCTCTGTCCCGATAAAGAGCGTGTAATCTCAGAGATTTACCGTGTCCTCCGCCCGGGAGGACGTCTTTATGTGGCGGACATTACCCTTGAGGATGGGGTGGACCAGGCCACGGTGGAAAGACTCGGTACCTGGTCCGACTGAATCTGCGGCGCCATACCGGGAAGGTCCTTCCTGGAACTACTGGAGCAGACGGGGTTCGTCGACGCCGGAATGATTGGGAAGACAGGCTACCACACCTCGCGGTTTACCACAGGTGCTACTTTCGTGGCAAGAAAGCCCGCGTAGCAGGTCTGTCTCGATGGCTACATAAAGAGTGTTTTTGAGAAATACATCATCCCCACAGGGAAGGCGTAGGGACAGGGTTTATCCCTGTCCGTTCGGACAGCCACAAGGGCTGTCCCTACGTAGACTTCATCAACAGCATTTTTTCTTTAATTACTATTTCTACCCCCTCCAAATCCCCTTGACACCCCTGTGCGGGGTGGATTAGAATCCGATTGCCATTTATCTCAAGCGGGACCCTGTCCCGATGTAAACATGGAAGTATTTATGAAGCCGTTACTTAGACTCATCCGCGATGACAAAAAATACCGGTCGCTACTCGAGGCTCTAAAGGCCGGCGGCGATGTGCGCGCCGGGGGGCTGTGGGGTTCGTCGGGTGCGTACCTGCTTGGCGCACTGGCTGAGGATGTGCCGTCGCAAAAATTCCTGGTAATCACCGGCAGCGTTGAGGAGGCGGAAGGGTTTTATGAGGACCTCGACCTCTTCGGGCCCGGTAGCGCCGTGCTATTCCACCCGTGGGAAAATTTCTCGACCGAGAGGTGGAGACCGACCGTGCAACTGCCCGCCGAGCACCTCCAGATCCTCCGCCCGCTTTTATTCGAGGGGGGCGATAATAATAGACCGGGCCCCAAGAAAGACCCGGTAAAGACCTCCACCATCGTCTGCTCCATACAGGCCCTTCTCCAGAGGCTGCCCGGGCCGGACACCTTGAGAAAAAACACCTGGAAGGTATCTGCCGGTGAGGAGACAGACCTTCATAAAATGATAGACTGGCTCACCGAGAGGGGTTTTAACGGCGTCTCGCGCGTAGGGGCACCGGGGGAGTACGGCCTTCGGGGCGGAATTATGGACGTCTTCCCCGCATCATCCGACCTGCCCGTCCGCATGGAGTTTTTTGGCGACCGGGTGGAGTCGCTCCGGAGCTTTGACCCCGAGACGCAGGTCTCTGTCAGGGAGCTTAAAGAGGTCAACATACTTGCGCTCAGGGAGGAGGAGGCATCCACCGGAGAGGAAGACGGCACACTGTTTGACTACCTGCCGCAAGACGTCTGGGTGGTGCTGAACGAACCCGGGCAGATAGAGGAGCGGGCGCTGAAGTCCGTTCAGAATCAGCCGTGGATGCTCGACTACGGCGGGCTGAAAGAGAAGTGGCAGGGCCGCCGTACCATTCTGTCTCTCTCGTTTGCGCCTTTTACCGATAAAGAGTCGCACAATTTTGATGTCGAATCGGTTGAACGTTTTGGCGCCCCGGTGTCGCAGGGTGATGATGGCGGACGTGAAAAGGGCGCCCGGGATTCGGGCCTTGCGGCGGCCCTTACCGCGCTTGGCGGGCTGGACGAGCTGAAGACCGACGGGCGGCATGTACGGACGGTCGTCTTTTGTGCCAACGAGGCGGAGGAGAAACGGTTTGAGGAGCTGCTGGCCGGCACGGAGATAAAACTGGAGCTTGCGACGGGCAGGCTTAACAAGGGGTTTTTTGCCAGAGGTCTTGGGCTTGTCCTTTTATCCAACCACGAGATATTCCACCGCTACAGGGTTCGCCGCAAGGCCCGTCGTGTCGTGCCGAGCAGGCCCGTTGAGAGTTTTTATGAGCTTGAGCGCGGGGGTGTGGTGGTCCATGTCGCACACGGTATAGCCATCTTCCAAGGTGTGGAGATGATCGAACACGAGGGGCAGCTCAGGGAGTGTCTCGTGCTTGAGTTTGACGGCGGCACAAGGCTGTACGTGTCCGGGTCCAGGATGGAGCTGGTGCAAAAATACATCGGCCCCAGGGAGTACCAGCCGCCGCTCAGTAAGCTGGGGGGTCAGGGCTGGTCGCGCAGGCTCAAGGCGACAGAGGAGGCGGTGGCCGACCTGGCCGGCGAGCTGCTTGAGATGCAGGCCACCCGCAGGGCCAGGCCGGGGATAAGATACCCTGCCGACACCGAGTGGCAGAAGGAGTTTGAGGGAGAATTCCCCTACGAAGAGACCGAGGACCAGTTGAAGGTAAACTGGGAGATAAAGACTGATATGGAATCGCGACGGCCGATGGACCGTCTGGTGTGCGGTGACGTGGGTTACGGGAAGACGGAGCTTGCCATTCGGGCCGCGTTCAAGTCTGTCATGCACGGTAAACAGGTGGCGGTGCTTGTGCCCACCACCATACTTGCCCAGCAGCACTACAGGACGTTTACCGAAAGGATGGCCGACTACCCCGTGAGGGTTGAGGTCCTCAGCCGCTTCAGGACCCGTTCGGAGCAGAAGGCCTCGCTCGAGGCCCTGGCGCAGGGCGCCGTTGACGTCGTGATAGGCACCCACCGGCTGGTGCAGAAGGACGTCAGGTTCAAGAACCTGGGGCTGGTGATAATAGACGAAGAGCAACGCTTCGGCGTAGAACACAAAGAGAGGCTCAAGAGACTCAGGCAGACGGTAGACGTGCTCACGCTTACGGCCACGCCCATACCCAGGACACTTCACATGTCACTGCTCGGGCTGAGGGACATATCGTCCCTGTGCACACCGCCCCGGGAGAGACAGGCGGTGAGGACAAACCTGATGCGCTACGACCCCCAGAAGATACGTCAGGCCATCTTGTTTGAGCTCAACCGCGAAGGCCAGGTATACTTCGTGCATAACAGGGTCCATAACATTGAGAACATGGCCGAGGAACTTTCAAAAATAGTCCCTGAGGCCTCCATAGTCGTCGCGCACGGACAGATGCCCGAAAAACTACTTGAGGAGAGGATGGTCGACTTTGTCGACAAGAGGTTTGATGTTTTGCTTTCTACTACTATAATAGAGTCGGGCATGGACATCCCTAACGTAAACACGATATTCATAAACGATGCCGATATGTTCGGCCTTGCGGATCTCCACCAGCTCCGCGGCAGGGTTGGCCGCTACAAGCATATGGCCTATGCCTACCTGCTCCTGCCCAGGAGCAGGCCCGTCACCCCCGAGGCGGAAAAGCGCCTCAAGGCCATTGAGGAGTTTTCTGAACTGGGCGCCGGGTTCAGGATAGCCCACAGGGATCTCGAGATACGCGGGGCGGGCAACGTCCTTGGGGCTCAGCAGCACGGACACATACAGGCCGTGGGCTACGAGATGTTTTGTCAACTCCTGAAGTTGGCGGTGAAAAGGGTGAAGGGCGAGCCGTCCCCACTCTCCGCAAAAGACGTTTCAATAAACCTGAACCTGAACTCATACCTGCCTCAAGAATACATGCCCGATGAGGACCAGAAACTTGAGGCGTATAGAAAACTTTCTCGCTGCTGTACGGCCGGGGAGGTGTCGAGTTTTGAGATGGAACTCAGGGACAGGTTCGGACCGCTGCCCGTAGAGGTCAAAAACCTCCTTGTCGAAAAAGAATTAGGCCTTGCGGCACAGGCACACAGTGTGCGCTCTATAGTGCGGACGAACGGGAAACTGGTCATAGAGGTGGCAGACCTCAAAAAGGCGGAGGCCGGTCTTTACGGCGTGAGACACCAGGTTAAGGTAATAAACGAAAAGACGGTACACCTCGAACTCCCCCGGAGAGACACATCGCCTGAGGACACGGCACGTTTTCTGAAGAAGGTCTTTAAACTAAAGGTATAGCGTTTTAGAGGAGGATTAGATTTTTGAGATTGTTCCACAGTTTACGGCCCGCGGTGTTTTTCTTTTTCATTGCAGCGACGGCCTTTTGCTTCATGCAGAACACGCTCAACGCAGAGAGAAAGTACGTGGGTTCGATAGTGGCGGTGGTAAATGGCAAGATAATCACCAAGGAGAACGTTCGGAGGCGGGCGGCTGGGGCGCTCGCCGCCCTGATGAGTAAATATAAGGGCCGGGAGTTGCAGAGAAGGGCCGAAGAGACCCTCCAACAGGTGCTTGGCGAACTTATAGACAGGCAACTGCTTGTACAGAAGGCACACACCATCATAGATGAGAACCCTTACGTCATGGCCGAGATAGAGAAGGATCTGGACCTATTTATTAAGAACGCGGTGGCGGAAGTGGGCTCAATAAGCAAGTTTTACGAAATTGCCGTGAGAGAAGGAATCAACCCCACGGAAAAAAAGGTGGAACTCCGGGATGACCTAATGGTTGAGAAATTGCTGAATTCATACGTGTTTAGTAAGATAAGCATTTCGCCAAAAGGTATACGGGAGTACTACCAGGGGCACAGGGACGAGTTTGTCGTAGAAAGGTCTGTAAAGATAATGCAAATAATGCTAAAGTTCTCTTCCTATTCCTCCAAAGAGGAGGCCTGGGAAAATGCCAGAGAGATAAGACAGAGGGCCATGAACGGGGAGGACTTTGGCGAGCTGGTAAAGGAGTTTTCCGAGGGCCCCAGGGCCCCGCGGGGCGGCGTCTGGGAGTTCGACGAGGTGCTCCATATGAGGGGAAGGCTGAAGAAGGGTGCCATGGGTCTGGAGAAAGATGAAATAAGCGAGATCATTCGAAGCGCCAGGGGGCTGCACGTCCTTCTGGTAGTAGAGGTCAGAGAAGAGATAGAACCGGACTTCCAGGAACTGCAAGAAGAAATAAAAAGCAGGCTTTACAAACAGAAAGCCGCCAAGAAAAAGAGAGAGTACATAAAAGACCTTAAAGAGAATGCAGTGATAAAAGTCGTAATGGCAAGATAATCTCACTAAAAAAAGAGGAACATAAACTATGGCCACGTCCGCTGCCGTTGACATTACGGAAGGTTTTGAGAACTCGGGACAAGTATGCAAGATGGTCGAGGAGGCTGTTTGGGAGCTGGGTCTGAGCGACAAGCTTGAAGAGGTCACAATTAAACAGCCCGCCTCAGATTCAGCGGTGGATATGAACTATCTCTACCCGAAGGAGAAGTACCTGGAACTTGAGATAGTAGATTCTTTAGACAACCTGGAAGGCCGCGTTCTTCATGAGCTCATGCATGTGGCGGACATGTTAGATAAGAAGTTCAGGTACAAAAAAGGCCGGGAACCCGAAGAGGGCACGGCCGAGCATAGACGGTATAAGTACTTGTGGAACGTGTACATAGATAGCCGCCTTATAAGTAGCGGGAGCCCCGCCTATGAGACCTGCGAGGGCAGAGAAAAGGAAATCGCCGAGTGCTATCCCGAACTGAGCGGAGCGCTGAGAGAGAAGGTCTTTGGGCTTCTCTGGGAGTTGGAGCCGCTTGACCAGAAACAGATTGTGGCGATGAGCTACGACCTTTTCTCGGCGTCGAAGGAGCTGGGGTCCTTGGCCGGCTCGCGCGGGGAGAAACTGCACAAATTTGGTAGCGCGGAAGAATTGAAAAAATACAGGAAATAGGGCGATACTTCAGGTTTTAGAAAAAAACTTCTTCCCGCGGAAAATCATCAGAAGCGTTTTTCTTATGGCAATCTTAATTTCTCGCTGAACAGGGCGAGTTCGGCCAGAAGACTCGCCAGCCCGCCACTGAAACGACGTTGTATCTACGAGGAGTAAGTACTATGACGGCAGTCAGCGATGAACTGATTATAACGGTCCGGCGCTATCAGGTATCCATGCTAAAGCAGACGTACCGTGACCTTATGGAGGACGAAGGCCTTAAAAGGCTCGTCACTTTCCTTCTGGACACCGTTTATGCCCCCGAGGACACTAACACACCCTCCGAGGCGTTCCATAAGGTATACGACTATTTTGTAGAGAGACCCAAGGGCAAGCCCATAGCCATACTCACCGACCTGCTTGAGTTGAACCGCCTTACCGACGAGATTGACCGCTCTTTAGCGGAGAATATAGGTAAGGCATCCGAGATAACCGATGCGGCCTATGAAACCGCGCTGCGCGCATGCAACAACCGCAACGAACGTGAGCGCCACATAGAACTCTTTGCCGGATGCGTTGCCACGCTTCACCGGCTGACCCGGCACCCTCTTAATACCTTTATGTTCAAGGTAATAAAACTGCTTATGTCATACGTCGGCCACCCGAAGGCCATAAAGATTGTGGAAGAGGGTTACGGCGCCCTTCTCGGCGTGGAAGACATCTCCCGGTTCATCGGCGCCGTGAAGGAAAGAGAACTGGGCGGGCTGGGGCGCGTGTACGGGAACGTTTAAGGCCCGCCACTAACCGGAGGTGCGAGACTGGATGGTTTCTTCAATCCCTTTACCCTGGTCTGAACGCAGATTACCAGGTTGGCCAGCGCAAACGCACCCCAGATGCCCTCCAGCGTTGCAAATATCCAATTACTTAACTGGAATGCGTACCAGGCAAGGACGAACCCGCCGATAAAGTTCATTATCTGATAGTGCATTACGTGCTGGCCCCTGCCCCAGAAGTTGCCCATTATGAATGCGGCAAGCAGCAGGGTGAGGCCAAAGATTCCCAGGGACATTTCAAGAGTAGTTCCCATCTTTACAGGAGGACCTTTCTTAAGGGTAAAATACCGCGGTTCTTATACACGGTTTTGGGGTCTCAGTCCCCTACTCCAATACGGGCGAAGCGGCGTTTGCCGACCTTTATGACCATGCCGTGGGTTATGTCTACTTCCGCGTCGGCGTCCTTAAAGGCCTTGTCGTCGATACTTACCCCGCCCTGGGTCACCAGCCGTCTTGCCTCACCGTTTGACTTCGCGAAGTCTCCGGCCACCAGCAGCTTCACAATCCATATCTTGCCGTCCTTTAACTCGTTGCCTGGCAGCAGGATTTCAGGCATTTCGTCGGGAAGTTTGTGTTCCTTAAATACCCTGTCGAACTCCTTTGACGCCCGTTCCGCCTCCTCCGGGCCCCAGTACCTGGCGACTATCGCCCTGGCGAGTTCCGCCTTGGCCTCTCTTGGATGGACGTTGTGGTGCAGCAGGTCGTCAATCCCGTTTTCATCCACGTCCGTGGCCAGCACGAAGTACTTCTTCATCAAGTCGTCCCTTACAGACATGGCCTTTCCGAACATCTGGGTGGGGTCTTCGGTTATGCCTATATAGTTCCCCAGGCTCTTGCTCATCTTTTTGTGTCCGTCGGTGCCCTCGAGGAGCGGCATTGTCAGTGTTACCTGTGGCTCAAGGTCCCAGTCCCTCTGGAGGTCTCTGCCCACCAGGAGGTTAAAGAGCTGGTCGGTGCCGCCCAGTTCCACGTCGCTCTTTATCATTATCGAGTCGTAGCCCTGCATCAGCGGGTAGAGGAGTTCGTGCAGGCTAATGGGCACGCCCGAGGAGTAACGCTTGGTGAAGTCGTCACGCTCGAGCATCCGGGCAACGGTAATCTTTGAGGCCAGATGGATGACTTCGGAGAAGGGCATCTTTTCAAACCATTTGCTGTTGTATACTATCTCTGTCTTTTTAATGTCGAGTATCTTGCCGGCCTGTTCCAGATAGGTCTTGGCGTTGGCCAGGACCTCTTCCTTGCTCAGTATCGGCCTTGTCTTGTTGACTCCTGCGGGGTCGCCGACCATGGCCGTGAAGTCGCCGATGATGAGTATGGCCGTATGGCCCAGTTTCTGAAACGCCGCGAGTTTGTGGATGGGGACCGCGTTGCCTATATGGATGTCGGGTGCCGTAGGGTCAAGGCCGAGTTTTATCCTGAGCGGAGTGTTTTCTTTGCGGGACCTGCGCAGCTTCTCGAGCAGCTCGTCTTCCCGGACTATATCGATAACGCCCCTGCGGATTGTCTCAAGCTGCTCTTCGGCCTTTAGAAAGGCCATTAGAACAATCCCCCCGACTGCTTGATCCAGAGGAGGACGCACAAGGACACGGAATTGTGTAATATGTGTACCGACAGGGGCGCTACGAGCGTACCCGTCTTTTCATAGAGGTATCCCAGGAGCAGTCCCAGAATAAATATCTGGATAAAGATGTAGAGGTTGAAGTGTATCAGGGCGAAGAAAAACGAGGTGAGTAGTATGGCCTTCATGCCCCCCATGACTTCTTTCAACGCAGGTTGTAGAAAACCCCTGAAGAGCACCTCTTCGGTCACGGGGCCGATTAACGCCCCAAAGGCAATGATTGCCAGAATTCCCAGATAGGACCTTTCTTCCAGAAACCGTTGTACCACCGCCTGGTGTTCGGGTGTCACGCCCGCGTTCTTTGTCGCGAGCTCCACCAGAAAACCTGCAACGAGGATAACCGGCAGTATAACGGCGTATCTCGAGAAGCCCAGGAACAGGTTTCTCTTCCAGTCCGAAAGGCTCATTCCCAGGGTGGCCACCGGTTGACCAAGACGAACGTTTACGATATACAGGATGTAGAGGCAGGAGAGGCCGTTTGTCAGCATGACGATTGTCAGCACCACCGCGTTTTCGCCAAACACCGCATTCACGTCCTGCCCGAAGAACTTGCGAAACCCGAAAATCAGTATCGCAGAGCCCAGGGTCATGGCCAGCAGGTAAAACGCAAAGACCTTTACCGTGTCCATAAGGTCCCAGGGACAGGTCTTCTCTCCGCTTGTCATGTCCGGTGTGGACATCCGTCATTCACCCCCTATATTGGCCCGCGCCATCCGTCGCCGTCTCAGGCCGGCCGTTAGAGGTCCCTGTAAAAGGTTTTTTTTAACATCAGATGCATTTGGCATTCTATATGTCCCGGCACAAAAAAGCAACGTCTTTGGTCGCGCTGAGATGTCTTGAATTAATTGTAAGGCATAAACCCATATGGCCCGGCGGCCGGACCATTTTTTTCAACTTGACGGGTACCCCGAATTTGGTAAAGATACAATCATTTAATATCAAAAATCTTACGTTAAAATGAAGCCCCATTTCATATCCGACAAGCAGCTGTCACTGGTTCTCGACAACCTCCCGGGCACCCTGGCAGGGGTGTGCTCTTCTCTGGCCGATGCGGGGGTTAGTATACGCGCCCTATCCATCGCCGACATGTGCGACACGGGAGAGCTCCGCCTGGTGCTCGACAACTGGAAGAGGGCCAAGGCCGTCCTTGAGGAGGACGGCTATGACGTGCTGGAATCGGAGGTCATAATCGCCGAAATGGCCGACAGGCCGGGGGCGCTGGCCGACATTGCCACAAGGTTGGCAAGAGATAATATTAACATAGAGTACGTATACGCCTATTATGATGCTTCCGGAGGTCCCGAAAAGGGCAAGGCCCTCGGGGTTATCAAGGTATCCGACACCGCAAGGGCGCTTGAGGTACTCGGTGGATAGTTTATTGGCAATGGAGGTCTGTCTTGCGCATACATAGACTTGCTCTTGCACTGCTGCTCATCCCCTTTCTTACCACGAGCGTCTGGGCGCGCGAGTGTGAACTGGAGTGGGGCACGCCGAAGAGTGTGGTGTACGACGACATAAACTACGTTATCTGGACCTACGAGATAAAGAACAACACGGACAAGATAATGCGCGTCCCCGTTGCCGTCTTTCTCGCCACCGACACGGGCGGCAGATACCATGACCGCTACCACCCTGAGCTGAGACCCATGGCGGAGGGGGAAGAGATATACGAGAACGCCGACACCATGGGCGGCGATTTCAAACCGCACCAGATGAAAAAGGCCGTCGCGTACTTTGAAAACGTGGATGAAAACGCGAGGGTGATGCACATCTACGTGACGGGCCTGTCGCACTTCTTCTTCTGGAGGTGGCGCCTGGTAAACTACTCATACCGCATAACCTACAAGAGGTCGGGGGACACCTGGACGCTGGTGGAGCACGGCTTCTCAAAGGACGCGACCCACAAGGACTATGAAGGCGACAAAGACGTTTATCCCGGAGCCGGCACCGCCACCGCCACGCGGCCGCTTACCATCGCGTCGAAGCTGCGCTTCGTGTATAAGGCCCCGAAGGGCGTGGAGGGGCGGCTCGGTAAGATGGTAGATGAATTCGTCGACGTGTACGACGCCGTCTTCAACGCCGACAAGACAAAAAACCCCAAAAAGGCCATCGCACTATGGGAGGCCGTTACCGACAGGCGTGACTATAAGGAGGTAGACCTGCTCTCTGCCGAGAGGGTGTACACCTGGGAAGGGGCCTGGGAGAAGAACAAAAAGCTCATTGACCAGACCCACGCCCGTATGACGGGCAAACCCTACGAGGAACCGGCAAAGGCGCTGTGGAGAACGTCGAAGATCGACGGATTCAAGAAGCTTACGAACGGTGTAGTCGAGGTTTATGTGCGATATGCCACGCTCTATAAGAAGAAGTACCGTTACGGTCTGGCCATATTCAAGATAAAGAACACGGTGCCCTACCTGTCTATACCCAGGTGGAACCAGTATCCCTACAAATCGAGATGGAAGATATTTGACTACCGCTGGAAACACATCTCCAAGCCGGAGTATAACCAGAAGATTTTTAAGGGCTACCCGAAGGTGAAGTGGTAAAAGGGATTCGTTCTTATTGTTGTAGGGGCAAACTCCCCACCCCTATATAACCCCGTAAGACCGTGAATATTAATGTAGCTGCCTCATTTATGAGGTGTGTAAAATAGCCCGATAAATCAGGTAGCTACGCTACACTCCCGTAATCACGAATGGTTTTTCGGTGGCGAGGCCCTGGTCGTCGTAGGCGATGATGCGCACCAGGTTGAGGCCCCTGAAGATGGGGATCCTGGCGGTAAAGTCGAGCTCGCTGGTGGAGTCATCGTTGTATTCATAAAAAACCTTGGCGTCGTTCACCATGATGTAAACGCCGCGTACATACTGGTCGTCTTCGACGTGGAACTTTATGTCTACGTCGCCGCTTCTGGCGGTGAGTACCCCCTCTTTCAGTGTTATTATGGGTGGTCTCAATGGCAGGAACGATACGGGTATTATCTTCCGCTCGGCCTCCTGTCTTTCCTCGTCTTCAACCGCCTCGACGTCCGATGCCTTCACCCAGCCGTTGAGGCCGCCCGTCAGCGGCAACCGGTACCAGCCCTCCAACCGGCCATTGACCCGGATGATACTATCTTCAATGAGAGGCGCAAGCACGGGTGAGGTCTCAGACCTGCCGCCATACACCCTGGCACCCCCGTCCGAGACCTCGAGGACGGTGTCATAGGGCTCTACGTTGATATTCGCCATTTCTACGGGGAGCGTGAGTCTACTGAGGAGGTTTACGCCCAGGTTGAGGTCCGCTACGACCACTTCGAGTTCCAGGTTTTCGGGCGGTGTGTGGCTGATGGCAAGGTCGAACTTGGCGGTCTTTTCGCCCTTGGTCTCAAGCAGACCCAGTTTTACCCTTGGGTTACGTATGGTTATGCCCTCGGGGTTGAGCGTCTTTAGTACAACGACCGTGTCCCTGGAGTCGCCCTCGCCGATGTTTCTGAGCGTGAGCACCAGCTCGAGGTTTTCTCCCGCCTCAATAAGGGCGTCGCCCGCGGCTCCCGCGGCGTTTGAGACCCGAAAGGAATACGCAAAGACCGGTGTGGGCCGGGCCCACGTTGTAATCCAGGCCTTAAGATACTGGGGCATGAAGTCGTTGTCTTCGGTGAAGTTTATGGCCACCTCGTCGCGTCTGTCGAGTGAATCCTCCGGTACCTCTACCCTCACGGTATAAGAGTCTCTCTGCCCCGGCCCGATCTCGCCGATGGGGAACTCAAGACCGTCGAAGACAGGGTTGGTAGAGGTGCTCCTGCCCAGCACCCTGTAGAGTGTGCCGTCTCCGCGGTTCTCAACCGTGACGGTAATGTTGATGCTCCCCCCCGCGTCTACTTCGTTAATCTCTTTATCAAGGTTTATTCTGGCTACCGGTATGGGCACGCCGTCGGGTATTCCTGCCGACCAGTCTATGCCCTGTTCCTTGAGGGCCTGGACGATCTTTTTTTCCTCCTCCTTCTGCACCTGCCGCAGCACACGCTCGCACTCATCCCAGTTTACTGTGCCGTCCTTGAGGGCGCCGTCTTCTATAATTTTCATCGCAAGCTGCACCTGATAATCGTCTGCGGGTTCCGGCCTGCCGACGGGAGGTCCCTCATCCAGATATACAAGGCTGGCTCGCGGTCTTTCCTCGCCGATGGGACGCTCAATCCTTTCCCTTATAAGCCCCTCGTTCAGGTAGTGTACGCGCCTGGTGAGGGTCTGGCTCTCTCCTTCGACCTTGATGGGTACCAGGAGTACGTCGGGCGCGAGACCCACAAACTGTATGTACCGCCCCAAGGGGGTATAGTATCTGGCCGTGGTGATTTTGATTGCGTATTTCCCTTTCAGGCCGAAGACCTGCTGGATGCACGCCTTGCCGAAGGACTGCTCTCCCATCACCAGGGCCCTGCCGTTCTCCTTGAACGCGGCGGCCAGTATCTCGGCGCCTGAGGCGCTGCCCTCGTCAATCAGTATTACCATGGGGTAACGTTCCTCCCTGTTGCCCGAGGGATTGGCCCGCACAAACTTCGGATATCCTTTACCGTAACTCAGCTTTATGTTGAGGATGCCCGATGAAAGCAACAGGTCTCCAACGCGTAGGATCTCATCCAGCACCCCGCCGTAGTTCCCGCGGAAATCAATCACCAGCCCGTTCAGGTCAGCCGTCTTCTTCAGCCCCTCCAGCGCCTGAAGCACCGAATCAAACGTGCCGTCCTGGAAGTTGGTAATCCTGATGTATCCGATGTCGCCTTCCAGCATGACGGGGATGACGTTTTTTACCTCAACACGCCCCCGTTTTAGGGTGTAACTCCTGACTGTACCGTCTCTTACGATGGAAAGCGTGACACTCGTGCCCTCGGTACCGGAGAGACGTTGCAGGGCCTCTCTGAGGCTCATCTTTCGTGCAGACTCCCCGTCTATCGCAATAATCCTGTCCCCGGGCAGAAGCCCCCCGCGGAAGGCGGGCGAATCTTCATAGACCTCTATGATTGCAAGGGAGCCCTCTCTGAATTCTATATCGATACCGAGGCCGACAAAGCTGCTTGCTCCCAGGCTCTCGGCCCTCTCAAAATCTCTTGGCTGATAAAGCTTACAGTAAGGGTCAAAACCGCTCAAGATACTGCTGAGTGCCGCAAACTCGAGTTCGCTGAACGATGCGGAACACTTCCCGCTTGATTCAATAAAACGCAGGATGTCCTTTAGTAGATCACGGAGGTCGGCCCAGTACTGAACCTCCCCGAGCGCAAAGACCTCTTCCGAACCGTCTATCTGAACCCTTGCCGCGTGCGTGTCTACCGAGACCATGAGGTTGGGAACCACCCTTTCCACACCCCTCATCGCATCACGAACGACCTCGTGCGCCTTAAGACTGTTAAAGTCTATATAATACTTTCCTATGCAGGCAAAGATTGTGTTAACCAGTTGGCCCCTCAGCAGGCCGCCTTGCCCCGGCGTGTTAAGCAGCGCGCCGCCGGTTGCAGACGATGACACGAGAGACGAAAAGAGGAGAATAATCGCAAGGAAAAACGCGGCGGAGTACCTTCTGGCGCGGGTCGACATGATTATTATGCGTTGCCTTGTGAGGTACCGGATGATAAAATCTCTCACGTGATACTTGATGAAATCTATAAGCACAAAATCCTTGAAGTCGCTCGGCGCAAGGAACAATGTCCCTTGGAACGGCTTGAGGCCGCACTTCCTAACCTTACTGATACCAGAGACTTCGAGGCTGCCATCAAGGCCCGGGAAGGCATTGGGCTTATAGCCGAGATAAAGGCCGCCTCACCGTCAAAGGGCGTTCTGCGTCGCGACATGAACCCTTCACAGATAGCTTTAGAGTACCAAGAAGGTGGCGCTTCCGCAATATCTGTTCTTACCGATGAAAAATTCTTCCACGGAAAACTTGCCCACCTTGAAGACGTTGGGAAGGCGGTAAGACTGCCCCTTCTCCGGAAGGACTTCATCATTGACGAGTATCAAATCGTCGAGTCCAGGACAGGCGGTGCGGACGCAGTGCTGCTTATCGCCGCCCTGCTTGAACGAGATAAGCTGGAGGCGTTCCTAAAGATTGCAGGCCGGTTGGGCCTCGACTGCCTGGTGGAAGTGCACACGGAAGCAGAGCTGGGAAAGGTGCTCGATACACCGGCCACGCTCCTTGGGATAAACAACAGGGACCTCCATACCTTTGAGACCGATATAGAGACCACCCTCAGGCTCAAGCCCCTTATCCCCGACGACAGGACCGTTATAAGCGAAAGCGGCGTCAAGTCAAGGGCCGACGTAAAACGCCTGGAGGATGCGGGTGTCGACGCGGTACTGGTGGGAGAGGCGTTGGTGAAGTCGGAGGATATCGGGAAAAAAATAAAAGAACTTATGGGGCGGCCCTAAAAAATTACCGGGCCGTATAATTTGGTCCCACGAAGAGACTGCAGAGGCATATCCCGTCGTTCTCTATCTCCGCACTGTGATAGATGCATGGGCAGACTATCTTGGCATCCTCCTTGGGGTCACCACTGAGCACCCTGCAGGGACAGTACTCATCCCCGGCCTTTATCTTCCTTATGGCGATGCCGCGTATTATTGTGCCGGCGACGTTGGCCTCAGGGTTGAAGCGGTAGGGCGTAGTCTCCAGCCACTTCTCAAGCCTTGTCCTTACCTCACGCTCAACCTGCTCGAGGGGTTTTTCGTCAGTAGTATTGGTTGTTATTTTTTCCACGGTTGGTTGTGCCCCCATCAGATCCTACAAATGATTCAATATATATTAGCATAAACACGCATCTTTTCAAGTGAAAAAGTTTCCGCCACAAAAGACAAAATGTGGTAGTGAAAGGCATTTACAATACCATATATTGTATGATGGGTGCTTGTATAACAAACACAAGGTGTTTCTTTATTGACGCTTTCAGAGGTTTTGTTATAATTTTGTTTGTTTAGTAGGGGCGGCTTATATGGAGGCCGGAGGTAAAGACTTATGTTAGACAGGGGAAAGCTGGGCAAGGGGCTGGATTCGCTCCTCGGAAATATCGTTGAGATAGAATCAGCCGTCAGCGTACTGCAGATTAGTCCTGAAAGCGTTCAGCCCAATCCGCATCAGCCGCGCAAAGAATTTACCACCCAGTCCATCAAGGCCCTGACAGAGTCCGTACGTCAGCACGGCATACTCCAACCGATCCTGGTCAGGCCCGACAAGGACGGTTATCAGTTGGTGGCAGGGGAGAGGAGATGGCGTGCGGCGAAGGAGCTGGGGCTTGGCAGTATACCCGCCATAGTAAAGGATGTCACGCCAAAGGAGTCGCTGGGGGTTGCATTGGTTGAGAACCTTCAGCGAGAGGATTTGAACCCTATAGAGAAGGCCAAGGCCTTCTGGGAGCTGGTAGAGGTCTTTGGGTTGAGGCAGGAGCAGGTCGGAAAGTACGTCGGCATGGACCGCTCCTCTGTGGCCAACACCTTAAGGTTGTTAGAGTTGCCGATAGAGGTTCAGGAGCATGTTTCACGTGGAACAATCTCGATGGG
>JAZGAY010000217.1:0-6748 GCA_036475985.1 Candidatus Brocadiales bacterium | reverse complement strand
AGGGTACTGGGAGACGGCGCCGGTGAAGAAATTGCCACGGACGTAAGAGAATTTAACGACTGTGTGTCCAATGTCCCCGTCGACGTCATTATAGTCGGCAGGGGCGGTGGTAGCATAGAGGACCTTTGGGCCTTTAATGAAGAAGTAGTGGCAAGGAGTGTATACGCCTCTCGGATACCCGTAATATCAGCGGTGGGCCATGAGATAGACTTTACCATCTCAGATTTTGTGGCCGACCAGAGGGCCCCGACACCATCGGCAGCGGCGCAGATGGTCGTCCCCGTAAGGGACGAGCTTCTGGAGAGGACCGGTACGCTCGCTGCAAGGATGCGGAACGCGGCTGGTGGCAGACTTGAAGCCGCAAGAAAGAGGCTTATGGAATATCCACGCAGGCATGGTTTTCGCAAACCGCTGGAGGTTGTGTGCCGGCACAAGACCAGGGTGGAAGAGCTCTTGCGCAGGTTTGGTCGGAGCATTGACCATTTACTGGCGCTAAAGAAGGAGCGTCTTTTGGGAACGGGCAGCAAGCTCGAAAGCCTGAGTCCTTTGAAGGTGTTGACCAGAGGTTATTCTATAACCACCAGAGACGGCAGGGTGCTTACCACTGCGAGGGGTCTGAGGTGCGGAGACAGGGTTGAAACACGCTTTCACAAGGGCACGGCGGTTTCGATAATAGAAAGGACCACCCGGTAGCTAAAATGCCTAAAATGAAGACCATGAAGTTCGAAGACGCTTTGAAGAAGTTGGAAGAGATAGTTGCAGAGTTGGAAAAAGGTGAACTCAGCCTGGATGAATCTCTTGCAAAATACGAAGAGGGCATTAGAATATACCGAAAAAGTCTGGAGCTGTTGGAAGGGGCGGAAGAAAGACTGAGGACGTTTACAAAGGACAAAAATGGACGGCTCTCTGTCAAGGACGTTCCCGAAAGGCTGCCGGCAAAAGCTGATAATGAACGATAACGATTTGAAGGAAGATAATATGGTTGGTGTGCTAGATACCATCAACAGTCCGAAAGATTTAAAGAAGGTACCCTTGGAGGTCCTGCCACAACTGGCCGAAGAGATACGGGGGCGGATTATAGACGTGGTTTCCAGGAATCCCGGTCATCTGTCTTCCAACCTGGGAGTAGTTGAGCTGACCATCGCGCTGCACTACTGCTTTGACTTTGAGAAAGACCGGCTGGTGTGGGACGTGGGACATCAGTGCTACGTGCATAAGATTCTTACGGGAAGGAGGGCAGCCTTCCAAACACTTCGGCAATACAAAGGCCTCAGCGGCTTCCCGGACAGAAGAGAGAGCCCGACTTACGACCAGTTCACCTCCGGTCACAGTGGTGACGCCATATCTTCGGCGTTGGGGTTGGCTTGTGCCAACGACATACTTGGCATAAAGAGAAAGATAGTTGCCGTGGTGGGAGACGGTGCCATGGGGGCCGGCATGTCCTTCGAGGCGCTTAACCACGCCGGCGCCATCGGCAAGGAGTTATTCCTCGTACTAAACGATAACGAGATGGCTATATCCCCCGCCGTCGGAGCCTTGGGAAAATATCTGACTGAACTCCGAACCCTGCCTTTATATAAGGACTTCAAGAAGGAGGTGCGTCATTTCCTTAACATACTCCCCATGTTCGGGAAGCCTGTGGAAAACGTCCTGGAGCACCTCACCGAGGCCATGAAGAGAGGCATGACCCCCGGGCAGATCTTCGAGGACCTGGGGATTCAATACTACGGTCCCGTAGACGGGCATGATATCCCACTTCTCATCAACACCATTAATCGAATTAAACCCATCAAGGGCCCCAAACTGCTCCATGTCATCACACAGAAGGGAAGGGGCTTTGAACCTGCGTCTGAGAACCCAACCAAATACCATGGGGCAGGACCCTTCAAACTTGAGAATGGAAGGTTAGTGACGTCTTCCGCGGTGAAAGAGGCCAGCTACACCTCAGTGTTCGGAGAGACCATTGTAGAGATTGCAGAGAAGAACAAAAAAGTAGTGGCAATAACCGCGGCAATGCCGGACGGAACGGGGCTGATTCGCTTTAGAGACAAATTCCCTGACAGGTACTTTGACGTAGGCATTTGTGAGCAACATGCCATTGGACTTGCAAACGGATTAGCGGCCAGCGGACTGAAGCCGGTGGTCACCATATATTCAACCTTCCTGCAGCGTGCCTTTGACCAGCTATTCCACGACGTGTGTCTACAACAAAAGGAAAACGGTGTGGTATTTGCCCTGGATAGGGGTGGGCTTGTGGGGAACGACGGACCCACTCACCACGGGACGTTCGACATCGCTTACTTGAGACATCTGCCGGGGATGAAGGTGATGGCCCCGAAGGATGGTCGTGAGCTGAAGCTGATGCTAAAACTGGCCGTAGCGGGAAAAGGACCCGCCGCCATCCGTTATCCCAGGGCAAGCATACCCGACGAGGAGCTTGACCTCCCTGCCCATAGATTCTCTTGGGGCGAGGCCGAGATCCTGAGGGAAGGCCACGATGGTGCCATAATTGCGTATGGTGCCATGGTGTACCCCTCCTATAGGGCCGCCGAAATTCTTAGCAGTGAGGGGATTGAGGTCACCGTTATAAACGCACGGTTTGTCAAGCCCCTTGACAAAGAGACCATTCTGGACGCAGTCAAGAACCACCCCATCGTGTTCACGGTCGAGGAGCACACCCTGCCCGGCGGATTTGGCTCCGCCGTGCTGGAGATGCTTTCCGAGGAAGGTGCAGACCTGAGAAAGATACGAAGACTCGGCATCCCCGACAAATTTGTTGAGCATGGTTCCAAGAACGAACTGTTAAGGGACCTGGGCCTGGACGAAGAGGGTATCTTCAAGAGTTTCATGAATGAATATGAGAAATTAGGTCTACCTGTACCGATGAAGTCAGCCAGACATCGATAAATTGAATGAAAAAGGTATTAATTGTTGGAGATACCAGGAAAAAAAAGATCAAAGATACCCTTAAAGAGCTGGTATCGTGGTTAAAGAAAAGGGCCCAAACGGTTCCGATGGACATTGCCGAGGCAGAACAGGCGGCCCTGCTGGAGGGGGATTTTGCTATAGCGCTGGGCGGTGACGGAACCTTCCTTAGGGTTTCGAGGATGGTGAGCCCATTTGGTATACCCATTATAGGGGTCCATCTTGGGCTCTTCGGTTTTTTGGCGGAGTTGACACCGGAAGACATGTACAGTTACCTGGATAAAATCTTGAGAGACGAATATGAAATAAATACCCGAATGCTCCTGAACTGCCGGTTGGAGCGTAACGGGAAGGTGGTAAACGAGTCATTGGGGGTCAACGACGCCGTTATATCAAGGGCATCGCTGGCCAGGCTGATATCGATAAGACTTTTCATCGACGAGGAAGACGTTACCGTGTATAGTAGTGACGGGCTTGTTGTGTCCACTCCGCTGGGTTCGACTGCCCACAGCCTCGCGGCAGGTGGGCCTATCCTCTCGCCGCAGATGGACGCCTTTGTAGTATCACCCATCTGCCCGCATACCTTGACGAACAGGCCGCTGGTAATCTCCGCGGAATCGAGACTGGAGATGGAGGTAGGTAGCGAAGGCACCGGGGTAGGGTTGACCGTTGACGGCCAGGTCTATGAGGAGTTGGAACCGGGCGACATGATAAGAGTAGAAAGGTCTGATACACGTCTGAAGCTCGTGGACGCCGGTATAAGAAGTTTCTACGCGGTGCTAAGAGAAAAGCTCTCATGGGGAGGTAGTGCTAAATATGGTAATGGTTAAGATAGACAAGAACCTTTGTAAGGGTTGTGAACTCTGTATACCGGTCTGTCATTACAATTCTATAGAGATGTGCAACACGCTGAATGATTACGGGCTTATGCCCGTTTATTTTAAGGACGGCGCTTCTTGTAGTGGGTGCCGGCATTGTGCAATCATGTGTCCGGATGCAGCAATTGAAATTATCACTGCACAATCAACAACTAATGACGGGGAACGAGGCCGCGGCTGAGGCCGCCGTACAGGCGGGCTGCAGGTTCTACTACGGCTATCCGATCACCCCGCAGAATGAGATTATCAACTATATGGCCGTACGGATGCCCCAGGTCGGCGGGACCTTTATACAGGCGGAGAGCGAGATAGCCGCCGTTAACATGCTCTACGGAAGCGCGGCTGCCGGTGCGCGGACCATGACCTCCTCGTCTGGCCCGGGTATAAGCCTGAAACAGGAGGGGCTGTCCTACCTTGCCGGTAGTGAGCTTCCCTGTGTCATTGTAAACGTGCAGCGTGGAGGCCCCGGCCTTGGAGACATCTCTCCGTCCCAATCAGATTACTTCCAGGCGGTTAAAGGCGGCGGCCATGGCGACTATCGTATTATCGTACTTGCGCCGAGTTCCGTGCAGGAGATTGCGGACCTCGTATACGATGCCTTTGACCTGGCCGACAAGTATCGCAACCCGGTCATGATGTTGGGGGACGCACAGTTGGGACAGATGATGGAACCGGTGGAGTTCTATAAACCGGCAAAGACGTATCTTCCGCCCAAAAAGTGGGCCCTCACGGGGGCTGACGGGAGGCCGAAGAACGTAATAAAATCCTTCTATCCGGTAAAGGGAGAGCTGGAGAAATTTAACGGACGGCTGCAGGAAAAATATCGTAGGATAGAAGAGACAGAGGTCCGCTACGAAGAGATAAATACGAAAGACGCGGAGCTGGTGCTTGTGGCCTACGGCACGTGCGCCAGGATATCCAGAGAGATCATAAAGAAGACCACAGAAATGGGCCACCGGGTAGGACTCTTAAGGCCCATAACCCTGTGGCCCTTTCCCAAAGAGGCCCTTAAGCGGCTCTCGCAAAAGGCAAAGGCCTTCATGGCAATAGAGATGAGCGCCGGCCAGATGGTGGAAGACGTAAAGCTGTCGGTACTGGGCCGTCGCGAGGTCTATTTCTACGGACGCACGGGGGGCGGCGTGCCTTCTACAAAGGAGGTTCTCAAAAGCATAATAGAGGTGCTACCAAAGATAAAGGCCGTAGGCTCCGTGGAAATGATAGAGATCTGAGGCCTACAACCTCTAACGGTTGCAAGCTCCAATAGGGGCATTGTTTTTTTTGATGGGAGTTGTTTAAATAATATGGAAACACTGTATGCACCGCCGAAGACGTTACACAGGATACCCACTCATTATTGTCCGGGTTGCGGTCACGGGATCGTACAACGCCTGATTGCGGAGATAATCTACGAATGGGACATGAGGGGTAAGACCATAGGTATCGCCCCGGTGGGGTGTGCGGTGCTGGCCTATAACTATCTTGATATTGACATAAGTGAGGCTGCCCATGGAAGGCCGCCGGCGGTGGCTACGGGTATAAAGAGGGTCCACCCCGACAATCTAATATTTGCCTATCAGGGCGACGGAGACCTGGCTGCCATAGGACTGGCGGAAATAATCCACACGGCGGCCCGGGGAGAGAATATAACCGTAATATTTAACAATAACGCCATCTACGGTATGACTAACGGGCAGATGGCTCCGACGACCCTGGTGGACCAACGGACAACGACGTGTCCTGAAGGCAGGAGCGTCGACGAGCACGGCCACCCTATACGCATCTGCGAGCTTCTTGCAACCGTGGATGGGTGCGCTTATATATCAAGGGTTTCTCTCACAAATCCCAAGAACGTACAAAAGACAAAGGCCGCTATAAAAAAAGGTTTCAGGACGCAGATGAGGAGAAAAGGCTTCTCTATAATAGAAGTGCTTTCTCCATGCCCTGTCTACTGGAGAATGAACACTCTTGATTCGATGAAATTCATAGATGAGGAAATGAGCCAAACCTATCCGTCCGGCATCTTTAAGGACTGGGAAAAGGAGGGGTCATGACAGAAAAGGTCTTATTGGTCGGCTATGGAGGTCAGGGCATGATGCTTTTTGGAAGGCTGCTGGCGCGTGCCGCTATGCTTGACGGTAAGTATGTGACCTTTTTCCCCTCTTACGGCACAGAGGTACGGGGGGGTGCCGCATGTTACCACCTTATTGTCTCTACCGAAGAGATCTACTCTCCGATGGTGGAAGAGGCCGATACCCTGATAGCCATGAACCAACCCTCCTACATAAAGCTTAAGGATTGCATGAAACCCAACAGCATCCTTCTATTGAATTCTTCGATGGTAAACATTGAAGACCCCCCCGGCGTAAAGGTTTACAGGATACCCGCTACCGAGATGGCCAACGAACTGGGGAATGTGGTGGCGTCAAACATGGTGATGATGGGCGCTTATAACTACATAAAGGATATTATACCGACAAACATCTTTCTCAACTGCCTGGAGAAGGCCCTAAGAGGCAAAAAGGCCGCTCTGTACGAGATAAACAAACTTGCACTTGAACGAGGAGAAAACTACGTAAGGAGTGGCAACCTCATTGACCTGCCCTCCCTGTAACCGGATTCCGGCCCTGATCATTGGCTGTTGCTCGTATAGGATAGGATACCATATCGGCCTTTTTCGAGATTGCGAACGCGATAGATTATGAACAACATATACAAAAGTCATTCCTGGTTCCATTTTTTCTCCGTTTTTTTGGTGCTTTGCTGCCACGGCTGCCTGCTCGGGGATAAAAAGGAAAGAAAGCCGGTCGTCTACCCCGTAACAACTATGGCGAAGCCGCAAAAGAGTCTTGAAGAGAAAGCCGAAGAAAGGCCTTCGAAACAGGAACGTCAACAGAGAATGTTCCGGCGGGAGATGGATAAATTGTTTAAGGAGCTTTCTCTGGAAA